>CAXSES010000299.1:0-4194 GCA_964236225.1 uncultured Acetobacteraceae bacterium | reverse complement strand
AACTCCGCCAGGGGCGAGCCGCCCCTGGACCCGGCCTCCTTCAAGCAAGGCGATCCAGGAGTTCCATGCCCGGGGCATGGGCCTTTGGCGGAGCCTGACCTCGCCTGCGGGAGGCCGTTCCCTGCCTACGCTCCCAGCGTCTCGAACACGTCCCCTGCCGGTGACAGCCCCAGCACGTGCGTTCGATGCCAGAGCGCATAGAACAGCAGCGTCCACGCCGCGAACCCGCGCCCGCCTCCGTCGGCATGGCGGAACAGCGCCGCCACCCGTGACGGCTCCGCGATCTCCGCGATCCCCGGCTGCGCCGCCACCAGCGGCCCGAGCCGGTCCCCCCGTCGCGCAATCCACTCGCCGATCGGCACGGTGAACCCCTGCTTCGGCGCGAACGGCCTCGCCGCCGGCAGCGCCCCCTCCAGCCACCGGCGCAGCAGATACTTGCCCCGCCCGCCCTGCAGCTTCAGCCTGTCCGGCAGCCGGAACCCCGCCGCCGCCACGCCGGCATCCAGGAACGGCGTGCGCCCCTCCACCCCGTGCGCCATCAGGCACCGGTCGAGCTTGAGCAGCAGGTCGTGCGGCAGCCAGTCCGCCACGTCCACCGCCTGCGCCACCCCGAGCCGGCTGCGCCCCGCCCCGCCAGGCCCGTCCGCCTGCACCCCGGCCCTCGCATCGGCCAGCGATTCCGCCACTGCCCGCGCCTCTGCCGCCACCATCCCGTCGCGCCACCCCGCCGGCCGCGCCCGCAGCACGTCGAGCCGGTCGAAGCTGCCGCGCCCGCGCATCACCCGCCCGCCCCGCCACCACGGCCGCATCGCCTTGCGATACCGGCCATAACCGGCAAAAATCTCGTCGCCGCCCTCGCCGCACAGCACCACCTTGACCGCCTCGCGCGCGCGGCGCGCCAGGAACCACGACGGGATGATCGCGTAGTCCGCCGCCGGATCGTCCATGCACGCCACGATCTCCGGCAGGTGGCGCCACACCATTGCCTCCGTGACCACCACGGTGTCGTGCCGTGCCCCCACGGCCGCCGCCGCCGCCGCCGCATGCGCCCGCTCGTCGGCCGCGCCCCGGACGTCGAACCCCGCGGTGAAGGCGTGCACCGGCGACGCGTTCAGCCGCGCCATGCAGGCCAGGATCGCGGCGCTGTCCACGCCGCCCGACAGGAACAGCCCGTATGGCACGTCCGCCCTCTGGTGCCGCTCCACGCTGCGCATCAGCGCCGCGTCCAGCCGCGCGAGCGCCGCGTCCTCGCCGATCTCCTCCGGCCCCCCCGGCGGCAGCGCCGCCCGCCTGCTCCGCTCCAGCACGTGCCCGTCCGAGATCCGCAGCGTCTCGCCCGGCAGCACCCGCCGTATCCCTGGAAAGATCGTCTCCTCCCCCGTGGTGAACTGGAGCTGCAGCAGCTCGTCGCGCGCTGACGTTCTGACCGCGCGCCGCACCAGCCCCGCCGCCAGCAGCGCCTGCGGCTCCGAGGCGAACGCCAGCCCCCCCTCGACCGCAGCGGTGTAGAGCGGCTTGATCCCGAACGGGTCGCGCGACAGCGTCAGGCTGCGCCCGCTGCGCTCGTGGATCGCGATCGCATACATCCCGTGCAGCGAATCCGCATACGCCCCCCCGTCGCGCAGCCAAAGATGCAGCGCGGGCTCGCAGTCGCTGCCGGTGGCGAACGCCACCCCCGGCATCGCCGCCCGCAGCTCGCGGTCGTTGTAGATCTCGCCGTTCGCCACCAGCGCCGCGGGGCCCGCGAAGATCGGCTGGTCGCCACCCTCCAGGTCCACGATCGCGAGCCGCGTGTGCACCATGGCCACGCGCCCGACCACGCTGTGCCCCGCCCCGTCCGGCCCCCGGTGCGCCAGCGCCCGCGCCAGCGCCGCCACCGTCGCAAGATCGGGCGGCTTCGCCCCGCCCGACAGCGCCAGCCCAGCGATGCCGCACATCAGCGCCGCTCCACGCTGCCCAGGAACGCCCGCCACTGCGCCAGCACCGGCGCCTGCGCGTGCGCCCGCTCGAACTCCGCCCGCCCCGCCGCCGCCAGCCGCGCCGCCAGCGCCCGGTCGCCCAGCACCGCCCCGATCGCCCCCGCCAGCGCGACGTCGTCCTCCACCGCCACCAGCATCCCAGTGCGGCGATCCTCGACCAGCTCCACCGGCCCCGCCGCCGCCGCCGCCACCACCGGCCGCGCGGCGGAGAACGCCTCCAGCACCACGTTGCCCAGCGGCTCCCGCCGCGACGGGCACACCAGCACGTCGCACGCCGCCAGCAGCCCCGCGCCGTCCTGCACCCATCCCGGCAGGTGCACCCGGCCCGCCACGCCCTCGCCCCGCGCCAGCCGCTCCAGCGCACGCCGCTCCGGCCCCTCGCCCGCGATCACCGCATGCACCCCCGGCAGCGCCCGCATCGCCCTGACCAGGACGTCAAACCCCTTGTTGCGGTGCAGCCGCCCCAACGCCAGCACCATCGGCGCCCCCTCCGGCACCGCGAGCCGCCCCGGCGCGCCGGCCAGCCTGCCAGGTCCCGCCATCCCCCTCGACCAGGCCGCCGCCCCCGCCAGATCCGGCACGAAGTTCGGCAGATGACGCACATGCGCGCCGGGCCAGCCCTGCGCCACGACCCACGCCGCCAGGCCCCGCGTGTTCGCCACCAGGTGGTCGCAGCGCCGGAACCGCGACAGGTCGTAGTACCCGCCCAGCCGCCCGACCAGCACCCACTCCCCGCGCGGCGCGAACCAGGCCGCCCGCCCCATCCACGCCACCGCCACCCGCGGCGCGAACCGGCGCAGCACCCCGCGCAGCCTCGCCCCCGTCAGCACGTCGAGCGCGCCTCCGAACCCCAGCTCCGCCGGCGCCAGCCCCGCCGCCCGCAGCCGCGCCACCCGTCCCGCATCGCGCCTGACGACCGGCAGCACGCTGTCGCCTGCCCGGTGCAGCGCCATGCTCAACCGCTCGAAGAACAGCTCCGCGCCGCCCTCCGGCGCACCCGCCATGATCTGCGCCACCCTCACGGGCGAAATGCCGGCGGCAGGCGGCAGGGCTCCGCCCCGTCGCCCGAGGACAGGACACCAGGGACAGGCACACCCACGCCCGCACTCTCGGCAGCCGGCGGCACACCGCCCGGCATCGCGCCGGGAGTCCAGGCGACGGCTGCCAAAGCCCCTGCCTTCCGGCGGAGCCCGGAGGCGGAGCCTCCGGGCTTGCCTGCTTCCCTCAAGTCCCCGCCCCGCCCCGCGCCAGCAGCGCCTCCGCCGCCCGCACCACCGCCTCCACCGTGAGTGCCCCGATCGCCGCTCCGCCCGACCGCCCCTCCGCCTCCACCGCCGCCGCACAGGCCCCGGACGGCGCGTACTCCGAAGCCGGCGTCGGCCCGAACAGCCCCAGCGTCGGCACGCCCGTCGCCGCCGCCAGGTGCATCAGCCCGGAATCGTTGCCCACGAACACCGAGCACCGCGCCAGGCACGCCGCCGCCCCCGGCAGCGCCAGCCGGCCCACCAGATCCGCCGCGCCCGGTAGCGCCGCCAGCAGCGGCGCCGCCATCCGCCGCTCCGCCTCGCCCGGCCCCGCGAACACCGCCACCCGCGCGCCCGGCCGCGCCGCCACCAGCGCCCGCGCCAGCGCCGCGAACCGCTCCGCCGGCCACACTTTGCCCGCCCAGTTCGCCGTCGGCCCCAGCCCGATCCATCCCCCGCCCGGCAGCAGCGCCGCCGCCGCCGCCCGGTCCGCCTCCCCCGTCCACGCCACAGGCAGCGGCGCCGGATCGAGCCCAAGCACCCCCGCCAGATGTCCCAGCCGGTGCCCCGCCCGCCGCCCGCCGCGCATCACCCGCCGCCTGCGCGCCGCCAGCAGGAACGACAGCGCCGAGCCCCGCAGATCCACCACCAGGTCCCACCACGTCCCCACCGTGCGCGCCCACAGCGCCACCCAGTGCACGTCGTGCCGCCGCTTCTCCACCACCAGCGTCGCTTCCCTCTGCGGCATCCGCTCGAACAGCCCCGCCGCCACCGGCCCGCAGGCCACCGTGATCCGCGCCTCGGGATACGTCCGGATCAGATGGTCGAGCAGGCCGGTCGAGAGCACCGCGTCGCCGATGCGGGTCGCGGTCAGGAACAGGATGCGCATGGCGGGCCGTGTAGCACAGGCGCGGGCAAGGCAAGGCCAGGGGCTCTGCCCCTGGACCCCGCCAGGGGGAGCCCCCCTGGAC
>CAXSES010000298.1:0-4215 GCA_964236225.1 uncultured Acetobacteraceae bacterium | reverse complement strand
GCCCTGGCGGGTCTGGGCAGAGCCCAGCCTTCCTTCCTGAAGGATCAACACAAAGGGCTCTTGGTATCACTCCGCCGTCCGCTCCACCGCCGCCTTGAGGTCGTCGAGCCCGACGGCGCCGGGGATCAACTGGTTGCCGATCACCAGTGCCGGCGTGCCCTCCACGTGCAGCGCCTGGGACAGCGCCAGGTTGGCGTCGATGCGCGCCTGCACCGCGGGGCTGCCCATGCCGGCGAGGACGCGGTCCGGGTCCAGCCCGGCGGCCTGGGCGTCGGTGCGGATCGTGGCGTCGGTGGGCGCGGCCGTGTCCTTCATCACCGCGTCCTGCAGGCGCAGGTAGGCCGCGTCGCCGCCCATGGCGAGGGCGGAGAGCAGCGCCCTGGCCTGAAGCGTGCTGCCAGGGCCCAGGATCGGGATGTCCTTGTAGACCACGCGCAGGCCGGGCACCGCGCGCACCAGCTCCGCCATCACCGGCACCATGCGGCGGCAGTAGGGGCAGCGCGTGTCGTAGAACTCCACCAGCGTCGGGCGGCCACGGGCGTCGCCGGCCACAGGGTCGCCCGCGGTGCCGACCAGCGCCTGGCGGTGCGCGGCGAGCGCGTCGCGGGTGGCGCCGGCCTGCTGGCGCGACTCGTCGGCCTGCAGCGCGCCCACGGCGTCGCGCAGGATCGACGGGTCGGTGCGCAGGGCGTCGCGCAGGATCGCCACGATCTCGGCCCGCTGCGCAGGGGTGAACGAGGCGTCGCGCACAGGCGCCGCGACGGCGTGCGGCGCCGGCGTGGCGTCCTGCGCGCGCGAAGGCGCCGCGGCGAGGCCCGCGGCCAGCGCCAAGCCGACGGCAACCCCCACGCCCCGCGGGCGGACCGCTTCACGCGCGCGCATCAGTGCGGTCCAACCCATCGTCCTGCCCCACCGGATGTTGCCAGGCGGGTGTAGCATCGCGCCGCGATCCCGCGCGAGGCCTGGGCCTCGCAGGACAGGAAGCCGGCACGGCTGAGGCTCCGCCCTCAAGCACCGGGCCTCGAACTCCACCAGGGGCTCGCCCCTGGAGTCCCCTTCTCAGGTCAGGCCGGTCCAGGGGCGGCTCGCCCTCTGCTTGAAGCACGGGCCTTGAAGCACGGGCCTTGAAGCAGGAGCCTTGAAGCACGGGCGGGTCCGGGCGGAGCCCAGCCCTGCTTCCTGCCTTGCCGTCGCGCCGCCGGCCTGCCGCCGTGTCGGCCGGATTGTTGCCGCAGGCGGACGTTGCCGCTATGGCGTGCGCCGGCTTGGCGCGATCCTGGCCGCAGGCGCGGCGGTTTTCGCCTTGGAGCAGGACGAGCATGGGTCAGCGGAGCGGGTACGGACACGCGGACCAGGCTGGCGGCGAGGGCGGGCGCGGCCTGGCGCGGCCGGCCCGGCCCGGACGGCTCGCGGCGCTGCGGCGCAGCCATGGGGCCCGGGGCGCCGTCGTCGCGGCCACGTTCGCCCTCTGTCTCGGCGGCTGCGAGGCGACCGGCCCGGTGGGCAAGGTGCGCGACTTCGTGTTCGGCGACGACAGCGCGACCCCCCAGGCGCTGGGCGGCTTCATCGGCGGCGTGGCCGCGGACGAGCCGCAGGCGGCGCTGGCCGCGCGCGCGGTGCTGGCGCAGGGCGGCACGGCGGCCGACGCGGCGGTGGCGCTGGCGTTCACCCTCGCCGTCACCCTGCCGTCGCGCGCCTCGCTCGGCGCGGGCGGCGCCTGCCTCGCCTACCAGCCGCGCGCGGCCGGCGCGGGCGGCGGCGTGCCGCAGGCGGTCATGTTCACCCCGGTCGCGCCGGGCGCGCCCGGCGCCGGCGCGGACCGGCCCGCGGCGGTGCCGATGCTGGCGCGCGGGATGTTCCTGCTGCACACGCTGTATGGCAGCAGGCCGTTCGAGTCGCTGGTCGCCCCCGCCGAGCAGCTCGCCCGCTCCGGCGCCCCGGTGTCGCGCGCCCTGGCCCGCGACCTCGCGCAGGTGGGCGGCCCGCTGCTCGCCGACCCGAACGCGCGCGCGGTGTTCGCGGCGCCGGGCGGCGGCACGCCGGCGGAGGGCGCGGTGCTGGCCCAGCCGGCGCTGGCCGGGACGCTGGCGCAACTGCGCAGGGCGGGGGTGGGCGACCTCTACCAGGGCGTGCTCGCGGCCAGCCTGGTCGACGGCGCGGCGGCGGCCGGCGGCGGGCTGGCGACGGCGGACCTGCGCGCCGCGCTGCCGCGCGCCGTGGCGCCGCTCATGCTCGCCGCAGGCGCCGACCAGGTCGCGTTCGTGCCGGAGCCCGCCGATGGCGGGGCCGCCGCCGCCGCCGCGTTCGAGGTGCTGCAACGGTCTCCCGCAGACCTCGGGGGCGCGCAGTCGCGGTCCGTGGCCGCCGCCGCCGCGGTGCGCGCCGGGGGCGATGCGCGCGCGATCCTGGCCGGCGCGGGCGGCGGGCCAGGGCTGCCCGCGCTGCCTGCCTCCACCAGCTTCGTGGTGCTGGACCGCAGCGGCGGCGCGGTGGCCTGCGCGCTCACCATGGACAACCTGTTCGGCACCGGGCGGGTGGCGGCGGGCACCGGCGTGGTGCTGGCCACGTCGCCGGCGCTGGCGCGGCCGATGCTGTCGGCGGCGCTGGAGTGGAGCCCCACGCAGCACGCCTTCCGCGCGGCGGTCGCAGGCTCCGGGCAGGAGGGCGCAGCACTCGCGGTCGCCGCGGCCCTGAACGACGCACGGCGGCCGGGCCAGGCGATCGCGGTGCCGGACCCGGGGCGGGCCAACGTGGCGGAGTGCGCGCGATACCTGCCGGGCGCGGGGCAGTCGTGCCGGTTTGCCACCGACCCGCGCGGGGCGGGGCTGGCGCTCGGCAGCGAGTGAGGCCAGGGCTCTGCCCTGGACCCGCCAGGGGGAGCCCCCCTGGACTGGCTTGACTTAAGTTTTGCGCCGGGTCCAGGGGCGGCTCGCCCCTGGCGGGTCTGGGCGGCGCCCAGCCTTGCTCGCTGACAGATCCAGGGCCGTCGGCCCGCTTCGGAGGGCCGGCATGGCAACCTGGCACCCCGACTCGCTCGCAGACCGCCTGCCGTTCCTGCGCCGCCGCGCGGAGCTGACGCGGGCCACGCGGCGGTTCTTCGAGGCGCGCGGCTACACCGAGGTCGAGACGCCCTACGCCGTGGGCACGCCTGGCGAGGAGGTCCACCTGCGGCCGTTCGCGACTCGGCGCGAGGACGCGAGCGGCGCGTCCGAGCCGCTGTGGCTGCACACCAGCCCGGAGTTCGCGATGAAGCGCCTGCTGGTGGCGGGCGCGGGCCCGGTGTTCCAGCTCGCGCGCGTCTGGCGCAACGGCGAGGCGCAGGGCGCGGACGCCCCGCTGCACGCCGCGGAGTTCACCATGCTGGAGTGGTACCGGCCGGGCGCGTCGCTCGCCGATCTGATGGACGAGGTGGAGGCGTTCCTGCGCGCGGTGCTGCCGCCCGTCGTCGAGATGCGCGGCGTGCGCACCGCGCTGGCCTCGTTCGAGCGGCTGAGCGTGGCCGACGCCTTCGCCCGCCACGTCAGCGCAAACGGGGACGCAAGCGCGCGCGCGAGCGGGGACGCGAACGGGGACGCAAGCGGGCGCGCGAGCGGAGGCGCGGACGTGCTGGGCACGGCGGGCGACGCGGCGCGGCTCGCGGCCGAGGCGGGCGCGGTGCTGCGCGACGGCGAGGGGTGGGAGGACCTGTTCTTCCGGCTGATGCTGGAGCGGGTGGAGCCGCACCTGGGGCGCGAGCGGCCGACGTTCCTGACGCACTGGCCCGCGGCGCAGGCGGCGCTGGCCCGGCGCGACCCCGCCGACCCGAGGGCGGCGCTGCGCTTCGAGCTGTTCGTCTGCGGGGTGGAGCTGGGCAACGCGTTCGAGGAGCTGACGGACGCGGCGGAGCAGCGGGCGCGCTTCGTGGCCGACCGGGCGCGGCGGCACGCGCTGGGCGGCGAGGTTGCGCCGCGGGAGGCCCCGTCGCGGGAGGCCCCGTCGCGGGAGGACTGGCCGCTCGACGAGGCGCTGCTCGCGGCGCTGGCGCACGGGATGCCGGCGTGCAGCGGGATCGCGGTGGGGTTCGACCGGCTGGCGATGATCGCGGCGGGCGCGCGGCGGATCGGCGACGTGATGTGGCTGGGCGGGGAGTGAAGGAAGCAAAGCTGGGCTCTGCTCCTGGACCCCGCCAAAGGCAGGGCCCTTGGAACCCATTGGTTAAGTAAAGCCGGTCCAGGG
>CAXSES010000297.1:0-4222 GCA_964236225.1 uncultured Acetobacteraceae bacterium | reverse complement strand
GGATCGGGGCCGGGGACTGCCTCCTGGTGCTTCACCTGCTGCCAGGCCGCCTCCATCTCCGCCAGGCTCGAATCCGCCGACGTCCGTCCGTCTGCGGCGAGCAGGCGCTCCACGCCGTGGAACCGGCGGGTGAACTTGTCGTTGGCCTGACGCAGGCAGGTCTCCGCGTCCAGGCCGAGCTTGCGGGCGAGGTTGGTCATGACGAACAGCATGTCGCCCATCTCGTCGGCAAGCCGCGCCGGGTCGGCCTGCGCCAGTTCCGCCCGCAGCTCCTCGGTTTCCTCGGCGAGCTTGTCCAGCACCATCGCGGCGTCGGGCCAGTCGAAGCCCACGGCCGCCACGCGCCGGGTGATCTTCGCTGCCCTGGACAAGGCGGGCAGGGCAAGGGGGATGTCGGCCAGCACCGTGCCTGCGTCCACCACAGGCCTTGCGGCATCCGGACCTGGCTCGTGCTGCGGCAACACGATGTCCACCCCGGTCCGGCCTGGTCCGGCTGGCTGCAGGGCGCGACGCTCCTGCGCCTTGGCGGCTTCCCACGCGCCAGCCTCCCACGCGCCAGGCGCTGCCCCGGCGGCGCGGGCGGCCTCGTCGCCGAACACGTGCGGATGGCGCCGCAGCATCTTGTCGGCGATGGCCCGCGCCACATCGGAGAAGCGGAACAGGCCGCGCTCCTCGGCGAGACGTGCGTGATAGACCACCTGGAACAGCAGGTCGCCCAGCTCGCCGGGCAGGGCAGGCCAGTCGCGGCGCGCAATCGCATCCGCCACCTCGTAGGCTTCCTCGATCGTGTAGGGCGCGATTGTAGCGAAATCCTGCTGCCGGTCCCAGGGGCAGCCGGTCTCGGGATCACGCAGCGCCGCCATGACATCGAGCAGGCGCTGCAGCTCGGTTTGGGCCTGCGTCATCATGCCATCCTTTAGTCGCAGAATGTATATTATGCAAATTCCAGAGGTCCGGCAGCCGCGCCGGACAGCGTCAGGCGATCTCCAGCACCATGCCATCGTGGCCCGGCTCGACCCCGACAGGCAGGTTCCGCTCCATCCAGGCCCAGTCCAGGTCGAAGCCCATGTGCGTCAGGACGGTGCGCCGCGCGCCGACACGCCTGGCCCACTCGATCACCAGATCGACATGCGCGTGGGTCATGTGCCGCTGCCGCTGGAAGCAGCCCACCACCCAGACCTCCACGCCGCGCAGCGCCTCGAACGCCGCGTCGTCCAGCGCCACCACGTCGGTCGAGTAGCCGAACCCGCCGATGCGCAGCCCCAGCGTGCGTGTCACCTGGTGGTCCTGGTCGAACACCGCGACCTCCGTGCCGGCCATCTCCACGACCTGGCCCGGCACGACAGGATGCGGCACCAGCACCGGCCGGTAGAAGCCAGGCGGCTTCCAAGGGCGAAACACGTAGTCGAAGCGCCGCGCCAGGTCGTCGAGCGTCGTCTGCGTGGCATAGGCGTCGAGTGGCCGGCCGCCGATCCGGTTCAGGATGCGCACGTCGTCCAGACCGACCACATGGTCGGCGTGGCCATGGGTGAACAGCAGCGCGTCCACAGAGGTAACTGCGCAGGACAGAAGCTGGGCGCGCAGCTCCGGCCCGGTATCGACCAGGATGCGCTGTCCTGCGTCGGTCTCGATCACGATCGAGGAGCGGCTGCGGCGGTTGCGCGGCTCGGCCGGGTCGCACGCCCCCCAGTCGCCGCGGCCATCCGCGCCGCCGATCTGCGGCACCCCGGCCGAGCCGCCGCAGCCGAGCAGGGTCACGCGCATCGCGAACTCCGCCGCGTGACTGCCGCCCTTCGGTCCCGCCGCGCGCTCATGCCGCCTTGCGGAACAGCGTGCGGAAGTTGCGCGTGGTGAGCGTCGCGATCTCCGAAGGGGTCACGCCGCGCAACCCGGCCAGCGCGCGCGCTGTGTCGGCGACCCAGGCCGGCTCGTTGCGGCGGCCGCGATGCGGCACCGGCGCCAGGAACGGCGAATCCGTCTCCACCAGAAGCCGCTCCGCAGGCACGTCGCGCAGGATCTCGCGCAGCGCCACGGAGCGCGGGAAGGTGGCCATCCCCGACACGCCGATGTAGCCGCCGAGCGCCACGCCCGTCTCGGCCAGGGCGCGCCCGGAGCTGAAGCAGTGCAGCACGAAGCCGAAGCCGTCCGCGGCAGGCCCCTGCCCGGCCGCCCCGCTTGTCGTCGCGTCCAGTTCCTCGCGCAGGATCGCCGCCACGTCCTCGTCGGCATCGCGCGCGTGGATCACCAGCGGCACGCCGGCCCGGCGCGCGGCGCGAATATGAGCGCGGAAACTCTCGGCCTGCACGTCCCGAGGGGCGTATTCGTGGAAATAATCCAGCCCGGACTCGCCGATGCCGACCACGCGCGGATGCGCCGCCAGCGACGCCAGGTGCCCGACCTCCGGCACCGGTCCCTCCTCGCCCGCGTGGTGCGGGTGGACGCCGATCGTGCACCACAGCTCCGCATGCCGCTCCGCCAGCCCGACCAGCGTCGCCGTCTGCGACAGGCGGGTGCTGATGCACACCATTTCCGTCACCCCCGCCGCCGCGGCGCGCGCGATCACGCCGTCCAGCTCCTCCGGGCTCAGCGCGTCCAGATGGCAATGCGAGTCGATCAGCACGCCAGGACCCGCATCCGGCGCGTTGCCGCGCTGCCCCTGCACGTCCCGGGCGGACCCGTCCTGCGCCCCGCTCAAGCCGCCGGCTCCACGTGGCGCGGGAACAGGCCCTGCGGCGGAGGCAGAATCGTGCCGTCCGCCACCGCCACGCCGAGCGTGGCCAAGTCCCGCGTGCCGGCAGGCACACCAAGCTGATCGAGCATCCGCCCCATGCTGCCCGGCATGAACGGCTGCAGCACCGTGGCCACCAGGCGCAGCACGTCGGCCAGCACCCGCAGCACCTCGCCCATCCGCGCGAGGTCGGTCTTCCTCAGCGCCCATGGCGCCTGGCGGTCGATGTAGCCGTTGCCCGCACGCACCACCCGCCACACCTCCTCCAGCGCCTCGTGCGGCGCCTGCCGCCCGAGCTGCCCGCGCATCAGCCCCGGCAGCGCCCCGGCCATCGCCAGCATCTCCGTATCCTCGGCGCTCGCCTGCCCGCGCGCCGGCAACGCTCCGCCAAAGGTCTTCGCGATCAGCGACAGCGAGCGCTGCGCCAGGTTGCCGAGGTCGTTGGCCAGATCGACGTTCATCCTCCCGATCAGCGCGCGACGATTGAAGTCCCCGTCCGCGCCGAACGGCTTCTCGCGCAGCAGGAAGTAGCGCAGAGGGTCGAGGCCGAACTCCGCGACCAGTTCGCGCGGGTCGACCACGTTGCCGATCGACTTGCTCATCTTCTCGCCCTCCACGGTCCACCAGCCATTGGCATAGACCCGCTCCGGCAGAGGAAGCCCCGCCGCCATCAGGAACGCCGGCCAGTAGATCGCATGGAAGCGCACGATCTCCTTGCCGACCAGGTGAAGCTGCGCCGGCCAGTATCGCCACAACGACGCCTGCTCGTCGGGGTAGCCCAGCGCCGTGACGTAGTTGGCGAGCGCGTCAAGCCAGACGTACACGACGTGCGCCGGATCGTCGGGCACCTCGATGCCCCAGCGGAAGCTGGTGCGGCTGATCGACAGGTCGCGCAACCCGCCGCGCACGAAGCTGACCACCTCGTTGCGGGCGGAGCTTGGTGCGATGAACTCCGGGTGCGCCTCGTAAAGCGCCAGCAGGCGGTCGCCCCAGGCGGACAGGCGGAAGAAGTACGACGGCTCGCGCACCCAGGCCACCGGCGCCCCGGACGGCGCGACCCGTGTGCCGTCGGCGCGCATGACCAGCTCGTCCTCGCCGTAGAACGCCTCGTCGCGCACCGCGTACCAACCCTCGTAATGGTCGAGGAAGATGTCGCCCGACTCGCGCAGCCGGCGCCACAGCGCCTGCACGCCGGCCTTGTGCGCGGGCTCGGTGGTGCGGATGAACGCGTCGTACGACACGCCCATGCGGTCGGCCATGTCGCGGAAGTCTGCGGAGACGCGGTCCACGAAATCCTGCGGCTCGACGCCAGCGTCCTGCGCGGCGCGCTCGACCTTCTGGCCGTGCTCGTCGGTGCCGGTCAGGAAGAACACGTCGGCCCCGTCCAGGCGCTGCCAGCGCGCCATCACGTCGGCGGCGATCGAGGTGTAGGCGTGGCCGATGTGGGGCGCGCCGTTGACGTAGTAGATCGGCGTGGACAGGAAATAGCGGCGG
>CAXSES010000296.1:0-4229 GCA_964236225.1 uncultured Acetobacteraceae bacterium | reverse complement strand
CAGGCTTCACCGGCACAGGCGGTCCGCCTCGTCCGACGCCGTGGTCAGCGCGGCCTCGATCGCGGGCAGCGTCTCGCGCCAGCCGTCGCGCGCCACCGGGATCGGCGCCCCGCACACCACCACGCCACGGCCGAACGGCAGCGGCAGCACCATGCGGTCCCAGGTGCGCAGCACCAGCCGGCGCGTGGTCTGCGCCGAGATCGGCAGCACCGGCGCGCCGGTCAGCGCGGCAAGCTGCGCGATCCCGGCCGCCGCCCTGCGCGCCGGCCCACGCGGCCCGTCCGGGGTGATCGCCACCAGGCCGCCCGCCGCCACCACGTCGACGAGCGTGCGCAGCGCCGCGGCGCCGCCTTTTCCGCCGCCCGCAGCACCGCCCGGCCGGGCACGCGCGGTCGAGCCGTGCACCACTTCCACCCCGAAGCGGCGGATCAGCCGGGCGAAGAAGCGGCCGTCGCGATGCCGGCTGACCAGCACATGCATGCGCAGCCCCGCCACCCCGGTGCGCCGGACGTGACCCCAGATCGCCGGGCTGAGCGCCAGCCTCTCGTGCCAGAACGCCGCCAGCACCGGGGCGCCGGCGCGCGGCGCGACCAAGTGCGCCGCGCCGTGCACGGTCCAGCGCGTGGTGCGAAGCGCCGCGGCGACATACAGGCCGAGCGCGGACGCCGTGGCCGCCTGCGCCGGCGCCGAGCGCAGCAGGCGGCTCAGCAACGGGCGGGACCGCGTGGGGCGAAAGTCATGGCCGGCGGGTAGCACGCCCGGCGCAGGGAGTCAGGGGTTGCGGGCGGTAAGCCAGGCACGGGAAGCAAGCAAGGTTGAGGCTCTGCCTCAAACTCCGCCAAAGGCAGGCCTTTGGAATCCAATACTTAAGTAAAGCCGGTCCAGGGGCGGCTCGCCCCTGGCGGGTCTGGGCGTAGCTGCCAAAGGTTCCGACGATCCGCTTGGATCGTTGGAATGGCAGCGGAGGGAGAGCCCAGCCTTGCCTGCTGTCTCTGGCCAGCATCCTGCGATCAGCCGTCCCGCATCGCCGTCACCCCCGCCGGCACCAGGAACGACAGGAACTGCTCGGCGCAGGCCCGCCAGGAGTAGGTCTCCGCATGGGCGCGGCAGGCGCCACGGTCGGCCGAGAGCGCACGCAGGCAGGCCGCGCGCAGGTCCTCGTCAAGCCCGCCGGTGACGCCGTCGCGCAGGATGTCGCGCGGTCCCGTCACCGGGTAGGCCGCAACCGGCGTGCCACAGGCAAGGCTTTCCAGCACCACCAGGCCGAACGTGTCGGTGCGCGACGGGAACACCTTGACGTCCGCGCCCGCGAACGAGGCCGCGAGCGCCGGCCCGAATCGCGCGCCGGTGTAGTGCGCGTCGGGGAAGCGGCGACGCAGGGCGGGGAGCAGCGGACCGTCGCCGACCACCACCTTGGAGCCGGGCAGGTCCAGAGCCAGGAACGCCTCGATGTTCTTCTCGACCGCGACCCGGCCGACGCAGGCGAACACCGGCCGCGCCAGACCCCCCCACAGGTCGCGCGGCTGCGGGGCGAACAGCGTCAGGTCCACGCCGCGCGACCAGCGGCGCACCCGGGAGAAGCCGCGCGCCTCCAGCTCGCGATGCAGGCTCTCGGTCGCGACCAGGGTGGCGTCCCCGCCGTTGTGGAAGCGGCGCAGGACCGCGTAGGCCGGCCCGACCGGCAGACCGGTGCGGGCGCGCAGGTACTCGGGGAAGCGGGTGTGGAACGACGTCGTGTAGCGCCAGCCGTGCCGCAGACACAGCGCGCGCGTCGCCCTCCCGAGCGGGCCTTCGGTCGCGATGTGCACGCTGTCCGGGCGGCTTGCGCGCAGCAGCCGGGCCAGGCGGCGACGCGGCAGCACCGCGAGCCGGATCTCGGGGTAGGTGGGGCACGGCACGGTGCGGAACCGGTCGGGGCCGATCACCTCGACCGCGACGCCCATGCGCCCAAGCTCGGACGCGACTGCGGATAGGGTACGCACCACGCCGTTGACCTGCGGCGCCCAGGCGTCGCTGACGATGGCGACGCGGCGGGCCGTGCCCGAACCGTCCGCGCCGCCAGCCGCGCCCGGTTGCGCGTCGGCGTCGCCGCGCGAGACGCCGTCGGGCTCCTGGATGGCGGCCACGCGGCGGCCCATCTCAGGCGATCTCGCCGACGCGCCGGCCGGTCGGAGCGCCATCCGGCCCCGGCTCGGCCCCAGACTCCGCCTCCGACTTCGGCGGGGCCGACAGCGCCGTCGCGAGGGCGCGAGAGGCCTGCGTCCAGTCCACCAGCTCAAGCCGGCCGCAGGCGTGCTCCACCAGCGCGGTGCAGCTTTCCACCCAGTCGCCGTCGTTGAGGTAGAGGATGCCGTCCACGGTGCGCATCTCGGCGTGGTGGATGTGGCCGCACACCACGCCATCGAAACCGCGCCTGCGCGCCTCGCCGGCCAGCGCGGCCTCGAACCGGTCGATCGCCTTGACCGCGCCCTTCACCTGGCGCTTGAGCCACTGCGACAGCGACCAGTAGGGATAGCCCAGACGGCGGCGCGCGGCGTTGAAATGGCGGTTCAGGACCAGGGCCTGGGCGTAGGCCCAGTCGCCAAGCAGGGCGAGGAACGGGGCGTAGCGCACCACCGAGTCGAACTCGTCGCCGTGAATCACCAGCAGGCGTCGCCCATCGGCGGTGGTGTGCTCGCTCTCCCGCGCCAGCCGGATGCCGGCGACCTCGAGCCCGAGCCAGCGGCGCAGCATCTCGTCGTGGTTGCCAGGCACGTAGGTCACGGCGGCGCCGGAGCGGGCGTGCCTGAGGATCAGCCGCAGCACCTCGTCGTGCGCCGCGTCCCAGTACCACGACCTGCGCAGCCGCCAGCCGTCGATCATGTCGCCGACCAGGAACAGGTGCTGCGTGGTGATGGCTTGCAGGAAGCCTGCGAGCGCCTCGGCCCGCGCGCCGCGGGTGCCGAGATGCGCGTCGGAGATGAACACCGCGCGGTAGGCGAGTCGCTCGACTGACGTCGCTTTCATGCGCCGGGCATAGTCTCGCGCCATGGCTCGTTGCGTGACGCTTGCGTGATACGCTGCGCATCGCCGCGCAACCTGTGCGCGAAATGGTCATGCCAGTGACACGCGGCTGTCACAGCCCGGTCATCGGTCCGTGCGAACGCTGCGGGCGATGATGGTGATCTTCAATCCGACGGCGGGACGGCGGCGCGCGCACCTGCTGTGGCGCGTGCTCGACGTGCTCTCGGCCAACGGCATCCGCCTCGACCTCGCCGAGACGCGGCACGCGGGCCATGCCGGCGAACTGGCCCGCGAGGCGGCCGCCGCCGGTGCGCGCCTGGTGGTGGCGGCCGGCGGCGACGGCACCATCGCCGAGGTGGTGGGCGGCCTGGCGGGCAGCACGGCGCGGCTCGGGGTGATCCCGCTGGGCACGGCGAACGTGCTGGCCTGGGAGCTGGGCCTGCCGTTCGCGCCGCGAGCGGTGGCCTCGGCGCTGGCGTTCGGGCGCACCCGGACCCTGTGGCCGGGCGTCGCCAGCACGCCGGAGGGCGCGCGGGTATTCGTGCAGATGCTCGGCGTCGGCCTGGACGCGCAGGTCGTGCATCGCCTGTCCCTGCCGCTCAAGCGTGCGGTGGGGCGCGCGGCGTACGTCGCGCAGACGATGCGCGAGCTGGGGCGCTACGAGTTCGCGCCGTTGCTGGTGCGTCTCGACGGGCGCGACGTCACCACGGCGAGCGTGATCGTGTCGAAGGGCCGGCTGTACGGCGGACGCTATACCTTGGCGACAGGCGCGCGACCGGGAGAGCCAGGCTTCACCGTGGCGCTGTTCGATCGCGCGGGGCCGCTGTCGGCCCTGCTGTACGGCGCGGCCCTGCCGCTGAACCTCCTGCCGCGCGCGCCGGGGCTGCGGCTGGTCCGGGCCGCGCGCGTGGAGATCCTGGGCGGCGACGACCGCACCAGCCCCGCCCAGGCAGACGGCGACCCCGCCGGCTGCACGCCGGTCCTGGTGTGCGACGCCGTCGGCTCCGTGGAGGTCGTGACCGCCTGAGCCGGGCGGGCTGGACGAAGGCCACATGGGACGCCGCCGTGAGGGGCGCGGGCAGCGGCGTGGAAGCAGGCAGGGCTGGGCTCCCCCTCCGCCGGACCTTCCAGGTCCATGGAGCCATCACGATTTCTGGCCACCCACGCCAAAGGCTCCTGCACCCGTGCCTGGAAGCGGGGACCCCGTCCAGGCCCGCCTTTGAAAG
>CAXSES010000295.1:0-4233 GCA_964236225.1 uncultured Acetobacteraceae bacterium | reverse complement strand
AGAGCCCAGCCTTGCCTCGCTTGTCGTTGGCCAATTGGTCATGTTTGCATGCGATCGTGGTGGATCGAAAGGCAGGATCGTCCCCACCGAACCGGCGGGGACGTGCACCCGGAAGGCGTCCGATGTCACAGCGGCTTCCCGACACCGTCGCAGACTGGACGCAGCGCCCTCGTGCCGGCGGCGGGACGCCGAGGCACGGACTCGCGGAGGACGGGGCGGCGGCGGCCTCTCTGGAGCAGTTGCTCGTCGCGCCGTTCCGGGTGGCCGTCGTGCCGGCCGCCACCTGGAGCCCCGGCAGGCCCTGCGTGCCGGACACCGCGCTGCCGCCGCTGCTGGCGCTCGTCCGGACCGCGCTCGGCGAGCAGGCCGCGGAATTCGACGTGGCGGCGGCCGAGGCCCGCACCCCGGCCGCGACGCTGGCGCTGGGCGGACGGCTGTGGCCGGCGGCGGGGCGCGCCCTGGAGGCGGCGACGTGTCCGGCGCACGGGACGTCGGAGTCCTGGGCGTCGAAGTCCTGGGCGTCGGAGTCCGGCCTTGCCGCGGCCGACCTGGACGGCGTCCGCGTCGCGATCGCGCAGGTGCTTCTGTGCGCGGCCCGCCTGGAGGCGTTCGTCGCGCAGTGCGACCCGTCCCGCCCGCCGCCCGAGCCGCGCCACGTCCGGGCCATGCTGGACGAGATGGCCCGCGTCGGCGCGGCGGGGTTCCGGCTCGGCCTCGTCGTCCTGCTCAGGCGCTGCCCGTGGCAGGAGAACCTCGCGGCGCTGGCGCTGTCCACGGGGCGCAGCAGCGACGACCTCCAGGAGGCCGCCTCCTCGGCCGCGACCCATGTTCTCGACGCCGCAGTGGCCCACCACCAGGGGGCCGCCAGCGCGTTCCCCGCGAGCGGCGGCGAGACCGGGTCCCCGCCCCGCGAGCTGGCGCAGGAGATCGTGCAGGTCGCCGCCCTGACCCGGTGCCTGGAGGCGATGGCGGCGCTGCGGCCGATGTCGCGCATGCATCGCGAGGTCGGCCGCAAGCGGGTGGTCCTGCAGGCCGTGTGCCTCGACCGCTTCGAGGCCTGCATCGACAGGCACCTGCTGCGTCCCCTGGGCGCCGCCCGGTCGGAAGGCCCGGACGGGATCGCGGCGTTCGGACGGACCGCAACAGAGCTGGGCGAGGTGGCCGCCGCGCTGCGCCAGCTCGGCGACCGCCACGGGACGGAGCGCGCGATCCAGAGGGCGGGCCAGCAGGTGCGGGCGCTGCTGGACGGCGACCCGCACGCCACCCTGGCGCAGCCGCTGCTCGCGCGCCTGTCCGGCGGCGCGCGGTGCTGAGCCTCAGGAGGCTTCGCTGATCGGGATCGGCGCGGCGGCGCTGGCCACCCGCACGTGCCTCGCGCTCCTGGTGGGGGAGTTCGTGCCCGCGTTCCCGCCCGGCACGATGGTGGTCTCCGATCACCTGGCGGTGGCCTGCCCGACCGAGGACGTTGAGAAGGCCATCAGCCTGCAGGGGCGCCCCGACTCCGCCGCCTTCATCGCCAGGATGGCGCAGGCGAACTGCAAGGCGATCGCGCCGGACACGCGGTTCCTGGTCGTCGCCCTGATGGAGTCGGGCGTGATGCTCGTCCGGCCGGCGAGCGGCGTCCCGGAGCCGCTCGCGGTGCTCTCGCGCGACTTCAGCGTCATGCGGCGCCCGGAGTAGCGGCATGGCCCGTTGGGAGGGGCGAGGAAGGAAGGTTGAGGCTCTGCCTCAAACTCCGCCAGGGGCGAGCCGCCCCTGGACCGGCGCTACTGAAGCAAGACAATCCAGGGCGGCTTGCCCGGGGGGCTGGGCGTTCCTGCGACCGTTCGGGGTGTGGGAAGGGGCGTGGGCGAGGGGTGTCAGGCAACCTTGGAGTGGATCAGGCTCACCATGTCGCCGACGCACGCGACCTTGTCGATCTCCTTGGAGCGCAGCCGGACGCCGAAGCGCTGCTCCACCGCCACGATGATCGCCACCATCGCCACCGAGTCCCAGCCCTTCACCTCGGCCGCCGTGGTCGAGGGCTGGAGCGTGATCGTGTCGTCGTCGAGCGACTCGCGCACGATTTCCGTGAAGCCCTCGGTGATCTCGGACTCGGTCATCAATAGGCCCCTTCGGCTACCTGCATGAACAACGTCTCCGGCTCGAATCCCGCGAGCGGCAGCGCGTAGAACGCGGCGCCCGCATCGGCGTCGCCCGCGGCGTCAGGCGGCGGCTCGATCGCGGAGAAGCCGAGCCGCGGGTAGTGCTCGCGCACCATGTCGTTCTTCGCCGTGGGCCGGTACTCGCCGACCAGCCGCGCCGCGCCGAGCCGGCGCGCCTCCCCTGCCACCAGCATCAGCGTCGCCGCCTCCACCTGCCGCCCCAGCACGCGGCAGCTCATCACCCAGGAATGGATCAGCGCGTCCGAGCCGTCCGAGGACAGCCTGCCGATCACCAGCGCGATGATGCCGTTGTCGCCGAACTTGTCCACCAGGCGCAACTGGAGGCCGAACTGGCGCGGGTCCTCGATCACGGCCGCGATGTCCGCGTCGGTGGTGCGGATCGTGGTCAGGTTGAACTGGTTGGTCTTGTTGAAGAGCTGCACGATCCTCGCCAGCCCGACGCGGTCGAAGCGGTTCCACACCAGCCTCATCTCGAGCGAGCGCAGGTAGGCGGGCAGGTCGGTCGCGGTCTCGGCCAGCGCGGCGCGCTCTCGGTTCTCCTGGTACTGCGCTGTGCGCTTGCGGTCGTCGGCGGTGATCGCCAGCATGTCGAAATACCCGGCATCGGCCAGCATCTGCGGCACCAGCGCCGGGTCGTCCTCCGGGAACTCGGGGATCGCCACCTCCGGCAGCTCGCCGCGCACCAGGTTGCGCTCGAACGGGTTGTCGTCGAGGAACACCAGCGAATCCAGGCCGATGTTCAGCTCGCGCGCGATCCGGCGCAGGTTGGTCGCCTTGTCGTCCCAGTTGGCGACGAAGCTCGCGATGTCGTCGCGGCGCAGCACCATCTCCGGGTGCTTCTCGAACGGGGACAGCGCGTTGGCCTCGTCGTTCTTCGAGCACACCGCGAGGATCACGCCGCGCCCCGCGAGCCGCTTGGCGTGGGCCTGCAACGCGGCGAACGCCTCGCCTGAGGCGTTGCCCTGGCCGATCTCTATGCCTTCCAGCCCGTCATCGCCGATCACCCCGCCCCACAGGGTGTTGTCGAGGTCGAGCACAAGCGCCTTGCGCGAGCGCCCTCGGAAGGCGGCGAGCAGGTTGCCCACCATCTCGCCGAACACGGGGGCGGCTGCGCCGCCGATCTCCTGCTTGGCGTGGTGCCACACCGCGGGGTCGTGCCACGCGCTCAGCCCGAAGCGCGCCGCGCGCTCGTCGACGGCCAGCAGGTGCACGCCGGCCGCGTCCGCCGCCGGCCGCAGCGCCGCGTTGAGCCGCGCCAGGAAGCCGGCCTGCGACGCGCCCAGGCGGTGCTCGTTGTCGCCCATCAGCTTTGGCAGCACCGGCAGCGCCGCCTGCTGGATCACCGTGGCGCCCATCGCCCGCGCCGCCTGCCAGACCTGGCGCAGGTCGTCGAGCGTGGCCGCCAGCACCCGCTCCGCCTCCGCCTCGTCCGCCCCCGCCGGCAGCCTGGCCGCGAGGTGGCGCGCGTCGAGGCACAGCAGCGCCACGTCCGGCCGGAACTCCGCGAGTTCCGGCGCGGGCTGCATCAGCTCCTGGCGGTACTGGCCGTACTCGCCCTCGTGCACGGTGA
This sequence comes from uncultured Acetobacteraceae bacterium, assembly GCA_964236225.1. Classification (GTDB taxonomy): domain Bacteria; phylum Pseudomonadota; class Alphaproteobacteria; order Acetobacterales; family Acetobacteraceae; genus CAXSEF01. The sequence goes on along the minus strand of CAXSES010000295.1, from coordinate 498 downwards.
CGTGCAGGCCGCGGCGCAGCGCCGCCACCCGGATCGAGGGCACAAGGTGCGCGAGCGTGGACGAGCCCAGCACCGCGAGGCGGATCGGCGGCGCGGCGAGGCCCTTCTCCGGCGGCTCCGGGTAGCGGCGGCGCAGCAGCCGGTCGAGCCGCCCGGTGGCGAGCGGGTCGAGCCTGGCGCGGGCCAGCAGCACCAGCGCGGGCCAGTCCGCCTCGCCGGCGGACTTGAGGCGCTCGGACCAGTCGGCCTCGACGGGAAGCCAGGCCAGGTCGGTCAATGCCATGAGGGGTCCCTCGTGCTTGGGCGCGGGTGTTCTACGCAGGACGGCGCGCGCCGGCCAGCGGCAATCGGCGGGCCTGAGGCTCCGTCTCAAACTCCGCCAAAGCCTCGCTTTTGGGAACCCCTGCAAAGGAGGGCACAAGGCAGGAAGCAAGGCTGGGCTTCCCCTCCGCCTGCCCTTCCAACGGCCCAAGAGGGCCGTCGGAACCTTTGGCAGGC
>CAXSES010000294.1:0-4245 GCA_964236225.1 uncultured Acetobacteraceae bacterium | reverse complement strand
GCCCAGACCCGCCAGGGGCGAGCCGCCCCTGGACCCGGCGCAACTTAAGTATTGGTTTCCAAAGGCGAGCCTTTGGCGGGGTCCAGGGGCAGAGCCCCTGGCCTTCCTTGCCTGACAGGTCAGGACTTTCGGCCATTGATATAAAGCCTGGGTCCTGCAAGGCCTGGCCGCCACAGCCAAGATCGCGCCGGAGATGATTCCCCTGCAACCGCCGGATTGCCCAGGACAACGGAGCCGCAGGCCGATGCCTCCATCGCCCGGATGCGTCCCCGTCCCGGGTCTGCCCTCTTCCGCACCCGGGCATCCGCTGGAGCAGGGCCGGCCAGCATCATCGGCGCCCCGGTCGGGGCCCGGCCCTATCGCAGGGAGCGGGCCGAAAGCCGGGCGCGGTAGGAGTCCAGGATCACCGCCAGGATGATCACCAGCCCGGTGATGATCTGGCGAATGAAATCCGTGATCCCCATCAGGATCAACCCGTTGGCCAGCACGCCGATGATCGCGGCGCCGAGCAGGGTGCCGACCAGCGAGCCGCGCCCGCCGGACAGGCTGGTGCCGCCGATGATAACGGCGGCAATCGCGTTCAGCTCGAAACCGATGCCCAGGATCGGGTTGGCGATGGTCAACCGCGCCATGTAGACGATCGCGGCGATGCCGACGCACAGGCCGGTGACGGTGAAGACGAGCAGCTTGGTGACGAATGGCCGATGCCCCGACAGGCGCACCGCCTCCTCGTTGTTGCCGATCGCATAGATCATCCGCCCGAACACGGTGCGCGTCAGCACGACCCAGCCGATGGCCAGCAGCAGCAACGCCAGCACGAACATCACCGGCACGCCGAGCACCGTCTCGGTGCCGAACGCGTCGAAGGCGTCGGGAAAGTCATAGATCGTGCGCGCGTTCGTGACCTCGAGCGCGGCGCCCCGGGCGATGTTGAGCATTCCCAGCGTGACGATGAACGACGGGATGCTCCAGAAGGAGGCGACGAAGCCGTTCAACGCGCCGCAGACCATGCCCACGGCGAGGCTCGCCAGCACGGCGAGGCCGATCGCTGCCGCCTCTGGCAGGGCGTCGATCCTGAGCACGCTGCCCGCGACCACCGCGCACAGCGCCATCACCGCACCCACCGACAGGTCGATGCCGCCGATCAGGATGGCGAAGGTCATCCCGGTGGCGAGAATCAGGTTGATGGTGATCTGGGTGAGGATGTTGGCGACGTTCTCCCGGCTGGTGAAATCCGGCGCCAGCGTCATGAAGAACACCACCATCGCCAGCAGGGCGAGGCCGATGCTGGCCTCGCGCAGCGCCTGCCGCCCCCAGGCGCGCGCGCGCGAGCCCGGGGCGGTCGGGCCCCGCCGGGACAGGGAGCCGGGCGAGGGAAGGGGGACGGGGGCGTCGGACATCGCTATCCCGGGCTGTCTAGAGGAATCGGCTGTAGGCCAGGGAGAGGATGCGTTCCTCGCTGAAGTCCGCGCGCGCGACCTCGCCTGCGATGCGGCCACGTGACAGCACCAGGATGCGGTCGCACAGATGCATCAGCTCCGGAAGTTCGGACGACACGACGACGATCGCGCGGCCCTGGGCCGCGAGCCGTCCCAGCAGCGTGTAGATCTCGGCCTTGGCGCCAACGTCGATCCCGCGCGTCGGCTCGTCAAGCATCAGCACGCGGGTCTCGTCGCCGAACAGCCACCTGGCCAGCACGACCTTCTGCTGGTTCCCGCCCGAAAGCTGCACGACCGGCTGCTCCGGCCCGCTGAGCCGGATCGACAGCTCGCCGGCAAGCCGCAGCGTCGCCTCGCGTTCGGCACGACGGCGCAGGAATCCGCGGCGGGCGACGCGCCGCAGCCGAGCCAGGGTGACGTTCACCCGCGCCGCCATCGGCAGCACGAGCCCCTCCTCCTTGCGGTTCTCCGTCAGCAGGCCGAGGCCGTGGCGCGTGGCATCGCGGGGGCTGCGGATCGACACCGGCACGCCGTCGCGCAGGATGCGGCCGCCGCTGCGCGGGTCCGCGCCGAAGATCGCCCGCACCGTTTCCGTGCGCCCGGCGCCGACCAGCCCGGCGAGGCCGAGGATCTCTCCGTAGCGTAGCGCGAAGTCCAGCCCCATGCTGGGCAGCGTGCCGGACCCCATGCCGGGCAGCGTGCCGGCCGGCCCGGTCCGCGGCCGCAGGCCCTCGACCCGCAGCGCCTCGCGCCCCGGCGTCACGCCTGCGCGCTGCGGCTGCGCGGCCAGGGTGCGGCCGATCATCTGGCGCACCAGCTCGGCGGGGCTGGTGTCGGCGGTGCGCGAGGTCGCGACCCTGGCGCCGTTGCGCAGCACCGTCACCCGGTCGCAGAGGTCGAAGATCTCGCCCAGGTGGTGCGAGACGTAGATCATCGTCAGCCCCTCCGCCTTGAGGCCGCGGATCTGCTCGAACAGCCGGCCCGCCTCGCGCGGCGTGAGCGTCGCGGTCGGCTCGTCCAGCACCAGAACCCGGCCTTGGCTGGAGAGAGCGCGCGCCACCTCCAGCAGCTGCATCTGCGCGACGCCGAGCCGCTCCACCTTCAGCCGGGGCGAGACCTCGTCAAGCCCGACCCGGGCGAGCAGCGCCTCCGCTCGCCGGTTCAGGACCCGACGGTCGACAAAGCCGAACCGGCGCCGCGGCAGCCGCTCGAACAGCAGGTTCTCCGCGACCGTCAACGCCGGCAGCAGGTTGAACTCCTGGTGCACCACGCGCACCCCGGCGTGGATGGCGTCGAGCGGCCGCGACGGCGCATAGGGCAGCCCGCCCAGCGTCATCCGCCCGGCATCGGGACGATGGATGCCGGCGAGCAGACGGATCAGGCTCGACTTGCCCGCCCCGTTCTCCCCGGCGAGCGCGTGCATCTCGCCCGCCGCGATGTCGAGGTCGACATGGTCGAGCGCCACCACGCCGGGGAAGCGCTTGGTCAGCCCGTCCAGCGCCAGGATCGGCGGCGGCCCGCCGACGGCCGGCGGCACGGCCGCGTCGCCCCCGCTCAGGCCGGCTTGGCCGTGACCAGCTTCAGCGGCGTCTTGATCCATCCGGTCAGGGTGTCGCCGGAGATCTCCTTCATCGCGTTGTCGATGCCCAGCGACGCCAGCTCCGCGCCGAACTGGTCGACCGTCGCCAGCATCTTGCCGTCCCGGAGCAGCGGCTGGACCGCCGGGATGTCATCGAAGCTGACCACCCTGATCCTGCCGGCCTTCCCGGCGGCGTCGATCGCCTTGACGACGCCCAGCGCCATCGAGTCGTTGGCGGCCATCACGCCCTGGATGTCGTGGTGCGCGGTCAGCATGTTGGAGAACACGGTGTTGGCCTCCTCCGTCTCCCAGTGCGCGGTCCGGCTGTCGAGCAGCTCCAGGCCCCCGGCCTTGACCGCGTCCATGTAGCCGAGCTTGCGCTGCAGGCCGTTCTCGGCGCCCGGGCTGCCCTCGATGACGACGACCTTGCCGCCCTGGCCCAGCGCCTGGGCCAGCACGTCGCCCGACAGCTTCGCGCCGGCGCGGTTGTCTGGGCCGACGAAGGCGATGTCGACTCCCTGCTTTCGCATCGCCTCCGGATCGAACGCGACGTCGATGTTGACGACCTTGACTCCGGCCTTGACCGCGCGCGCCACCGGCGGGAGCAGCGCGCGGCTGTCCGCCGGCGCGATGACGATGGCGTCCACCTTGCGGGTGAGCAGGGTCTCGACCGCGGCGATCTGCCCGTCGATGTCGGTTTCGGACTGGATGCCGACGGCGATCAGCGTCAGGTCGCCACGCTCCCGCGCGTGTTTGATGGCACCTTCCTGCATGTTCTTAAAGAACTCGTTGGCCAGCGACTTCATCACCAGGCCAATGACCGGCTTCCTCGCGGGCTGCGCCAGCGCAAGGGGAGAGGCGAGCACGACACCGCCCGCAGCCGCAACGAACAACACGAAATCACGACGTTCCATTCCGTCCCTCCTGCTTCGGAGGTTCCGCCCCTCCACTTTGCAGTGACGCTAACCGGTTCGCGTCGAACCCGAAAGGGGCGAACCGGACCGGCGGCGACCTGCCGCCTGCGGCAGCAGGCTTTGCCCGGCTCCTTGGGAAGCGATGATAGAATACGCCCCCATCAAGGGTGACGAGTGCAACGGCCAAATGAGCGTCCGTTCAGGCAAGCAAGGCTGGGCTCTGCCCAGACCCGCCAGGGGGAGCCCCCCTGGACCAGCCTTACTTAAGGGCACCTCGAAAAATCAGTTCCCGAGTTTCGGGTGTCAACAAAAA
>CAXSES010000293.1:0-4264 GCA_964236225.1 uncultured Acetobacteraceae bacterium | reverse complement strand
TGGTCAGTCATCGGGATGGTCCTCCAGCAATCCGAGGGCGGCGAGGCCGGCCAGCGCCAGGCCGGTGAAGCTCGGCGGCGCGGGCACCGGCGGCCCGTTCAGCACGTTCTGGGTCCAGTTGCGCCACCCCCCCATCTGCCGCGCCACGCCGCGCAGGTGGAAGGCCGCGCCGACGTAGCCCATCAGCGCGGTCATCCGCAGCCAGCCGCGCACCCAGGGCCGGCGCCGCCCGCTGCGCCCGAGCACCGCCACCCCCATCGCGGCGGCGGCCAGCGGCGGGAGGCTGACCGGCGCGTACATGAACGGGTTCTGGTAGGCGCCGCGGAAATGCAGCAGCCCCGCCTCGGCCATTGTGCCGAGCAGCCCGACGCTGGTGGCGGCGCCGACCACCCGGCCGGCGGCGAGGCCCAGGATGGTGGGCGAGCGGCCGGGCGCGGTGTCGCGCACCCGCTCGGCGAGGAACCCCATGCCCCCTGACAGGGCGAGCGCCGCCGGGGCGCCGAGCGGGGCGGCGTAGAACAGGTTCTGCCAGGTGAAGCCGCCCGGCTTGCGGGCGACGTTGTAGACGTGAAAGCAGGTGCCGATCAGGCCGGTGGCGCCGGCGAGGATGTAGACGCCGTCGCGCACGCGATGCGCCGCCGGGCGCGAATCCGCGGTGCCGTGCGCGCTGACGGCGAGCGACAGGCTGGCCGTGACCAGAGGCGTGACCATCGCCCTGTTGTGGAACGCGGCGCGGTAGTGCTCGACCGCGCTGTCGGCCAGCACCGAGGCGGCGAGCACGCCGGCCGCGCGGTTCAGCCGCCGCGCCGCGCCGACCGCGGCAGCGGGGTCGAGCCGGTCCGGGGCGTCCGACAGCACGGCCGGCAGCACGGCCGGCAGCAGCCGCGGAGCCGGCGGGCGCGGGCGGCGCGGGCTGCTGCGGGTCAGGGCCAGCGTGCCCAGCCCCAGCGCCGCCAGCCCGGAGGTGGCGAGCGCCATGGTGTCGCGTGTCATCGTCACTCTCCTGCGCCGACGGCGTAACGTTCGGCGTCCTGGGTCCTGAGGGACAGGCCGAGCCCGGGCCGTCGCAAATCGGGCGCGATGGCGCCGTCGTGCGGCACAGGGGCGCCGTCGAACAGCATCGCCTCGATGCGCACGTGGTCGTGGAACCACTCGCAGTGGCGCAGCCGCGGCGCCGCGACGCAGAGATGGCGGTGCAGCGCAGGGGCGCAGTGCGCCGACAGGTCGACATGGTGCGCCTCGGCCAGCGCCGCGGCCTGCAGGAAGCCGGTGACGCCGCCGCAGCGCGTCGCGTCGGCCTGCAGCACGTCGACCGCGCCGGCCTCCAGCATGAGGCGGAAATAGCCGGGCGTGTCGCCGTACTCGCCGGCGGCGACGTCCATGCAGGCGGGCGCCCGGTCGCGCACCCTGCGCAGCCCGGCGAGGTCGTCCGACGACACCGGCTCCTCGAACCAGGCGACGCCCTGCCCGGCCGCGAACCCCTCCGCCAGGCGCAGCGCCTGCCTGACGCCGTAGGCGCCGTTCGCGTCGACGAACAGGGTGGCGTCGCCGATCGCGGCCTTGGCGGCGGCGACGCGCGCCGGGTCCCGGTCCGGCTCGCCGCCGACCTTCATCTTCACCCACCGGCAGCCGTCGCGCTCCACCCAGCCGGCGAGCTGCTCCGCCAGCCGGCGGTCGTCGTAGCTGGTGAAGCCGCCGCTGCCGTAGATCGGCACCGTCTCGCGGAAGCGGCCGAGCAGGCTCGCCAGCGGCACGCCCAGCAGCCTCGCCTTGAGGTCGTGCAGCGCGACGTCGACGGCGGAGATCGCGCAGGCCGCGATCCCCTTCCCGCCGAGGTTGCGCACCTCGTCCCGCATCGCCCGCCAGGCGCCCTGCGGGTCCAGCGCGTCGCGGCCCCGCACCACCCCGGCCAGCACGCGGGCGACCAGGCCCGCGGCGGAGCGGTCCGCGTAGCTGTAGCCCATCCCCTCTGCGTCGCCGGCTCTCGCGTGCACGACGACGATCGTGGTCGCGGTCCAGCGCGCCGTGCCGTCGGCCTCGGGCGCATCCGTGGGAACGGTGTAGGCCTGCGCCCGCACCGCTGCGATCGGCAGCATCTCCACGGGCCGCTCAGTGCGTGCCGGGCAGCACGCCGGCGAGCACCTGCCTGGCGCTGTTGACCAGCACGCTGCCCAGTTCCGGCTCCGTGCCGATCATCTTGAGGAAGTTCTTCGCGTCCTTGGCGGTGATGTGCGGCGGCAGCGGCGGCACGTTCGGATCGGCGTAGATGTTCATGATGACCGGCCGGTCCGCGGACAGCGCCTCGTCCCAGGCGGCGCCCAGCAGCTCCGGGTCGCGCACCACGATGCCCTTGAGCCCGAGCAGCTCCGCGTACTTGTCGTAGGCGAAGTCGGGGATCGCCTGGGTCGACTCGGTCTTGCCCGCGCCGAGCTGCACCCGCTCCTCCCACGTCACCTGGTTGAGGTCCTGGTTGTTGAGCACCATCACCACCAGCCTCGGGTTCGACCACTCCCTCCAGTACTTGGAGATGGTGATCATCACGTTCAGCCCGTTCATCTGCATGGCGCCATCGCCGATGAAGGCGATCACCGTGCGCTCGGGGAACGCCATCTTGGCCGCCATCGCGTAGGGCGTGGCCGCGCCCAGCGAGGCCAGGCTGCCGGACAGCGAGCCCATCATGCCGCGGCGCATCTTGATGTCGCGGCCGTACCAGTTGGCGACGGAGCCGCTGTCGCCTGTCATGATGCAGTTGTCCGGCAGCCGCTTGGAGCACTCCCAGAAGATGCGCTGCGGGTTGATCGGGTTGGCGGGCTGCATCGCCCGCTCCTCCAGCGTCTTCCACCACGAGGCCACGCCGGTCTCTATGCCGTGCCGCCAGGAATCGGCCTGCTTCTGCTCCAGCATCGGCAGCAGCGCCCTCAGCGCGGTGGCGCTGTCGCCGACCATGCTGACCTCCATCGGGTAGCGCAGGCTCAGCATGGCGCCGTCGAGGTCGATCTGCACGCCGCGCGCGCTGCCCGGCGGCGGCAGGAACTCGCTGTAGGGGAACGAGGAGCCGACCATCAGCAGCGTGTCGCAGCCCTGCATCAGGTCCCAGGACGGCTTGGTGCCCAGCAGGCCGAGCCCGCCCGTCACCCAGGGCAGGTCGTCGGGCAGCACCGCCTTGCCGAGCAGCGCCTTGGCGACGCCGGCCTGCAGCCTCTCCGCCACAGCGATCACCTCGTCGGTGGCGCCCAGCGCCCCGGAGCCGACCAGGATCGCCACCTTCTTCCCCGCGTTCAGCACCGCCGCCGCCTCGCGCAGCACCGCGTCGTCGGGCAGCTTGGCGGGCCCGGCGTAGCCCACGCCGGTATGCGTCGTGCCGTGCGCCAGCGGCGGGTCCTGGTACGCCAGCTCCTGCAGGTCGTTGGGGATGATGACGGCGGTGACGCTGCGCCGGGCGGAGGCGATGCGCACCGCGCGATCGATGCAGTGGCGTATCTGCGACGGCTCGGTCGCCGTCACCACGTAGTCGCTGGCCACGTCCTTGAACAGCGACTGCAGGTCCAGCTCCTGCTGGTAGTGCGCGCCGATCGCGGTGCGCGCCTGCTGCCCGACGATGGCGACCACCGGCACGTGGTCCATCTTCGCGTCGTACAGCCCGGTCAGCAGGTGCGTGGCGCCAGGGCCCGACGTCGCGTAGCAAAGCCCGACCTCGCCGGTGAACTTCGCGTGCGCCGAGGCCATGAAGGCGGCCATCTCCTCGTGGCGCACCTGCACGTATTCCATGCTCGCCTTGGCCCGCTCCAGCGCCAGGTCGAGCCCGCCGACGCCGTCGCCCGGGTAGCCGAACACCCGCTTCAGGCCCCACTCGTTCAGGCGGTGCCAGACGAAGTCGCTGACGGTCATGCTCATGGGGCTCTCCGCGCCGGATCGGGTCCCGCGGCCCGGGCGGGCGGGGGCGCGGTCGTTACGCCCGGGGCGGCATGGCGGTTCCCGGCGCGATCGCCTCTGGCCGCCGCGGACCGTGCCTCGGGACGCGGGCCGGGTTCAGCAAGCAAGGCCAGGGGCTCTGCCCCCATGCCTGAAAGCGGGGACCCCGCCAAAGGCTCGCCTTTGGAAACCAATACTTAGACTCAATTCACCCCGAGTGGGCGCTTGGCTGTGTGGCGCGCTGTAATGCGGCCGATACACCCGCGCGTGTGCCACGGACAGACGAGGTGAACTGAGTCTAAGTTGCGCCGGGTCCAGGGGCGGCTCGCCCCTGGCGGGTCTGGGCAGCGCC
>CAXSES010000292.1:0-4281 GCA_964236225.1 uncultured Acetobacteraceae bacterium | reverse complement strand
CATCCTGCGCCACGCCAGGGCGTTTGGTGAAGCAGTAGCTCGGAGCGGAAACTGGGTCGGTTTGCCATTTCAGGGCAGCGAGGACTCCTGCCTCGGTCACGGCGGCGCCCCCGCATGCCCGCCTGCCTCGCCGCCCTGCGCCAGATCGCCCAGGCCGGCTATCCCGTGGGCATCACCGTCGCCCCCATCATGGCCGTCCCCGGCTGGGAGGCCGAGTGCGAGGATCTGAGGAAGCAGGCAAGGCCAGGGCTCTGCCCTGGACCCGCCAGGAGCGAAGCCGCCCCTGGACCCGGCTTTACTTAAGGAGTGGATTCCAAAGGCGAGCCTTTGGCGGAGTTTGAGGCGGAGCCTCAACCTTCCTTCCTCGACCCGCCATGCTCGAAAGCCGCCGGCATCACTCAGGATCGACCCGCACCCCCTCGCCGCGGGACCGGACACCCACGTCTCTCCGTCCTCAGCGAAGGCCGCCCTCCACGAAGGCGGCGACGTCCCTGACGCCCTGGCTGTCCAGGATCGACGGGAACAGCATCGGCATCGGCGGCTGCGGGTTCCTGATCCACGCATCCGCCTGCGCCAGGTCCATGCGCGTGGCCAGGTGCTGGAGGCTGTGGCCGGGCACGCCGCTGCCATCCGCCCCATGGCATGACACGCAGATCCCCGCGTAGAGTCGCCGTCCGTGGCTGACGTCGCCCTGCCCGGGAGCGCCGCCGGACGCGGGCCTCGTTGCCGCCGCATCGGACAGGGCGTCGCGCGCCTGACGTCCCGTGGCGTCGTCGGCGGGCCGCCCCGCGTCGCCGGCGTCCGCGCGCTGCAAGCCCGCAACGGGTTCGCGGGGCCCGCCCGCGAGGCCCCCCGCTGTGATGCCCATGACGACCACGCTCGGCACTCCGAGCGCGCCGAAGGTCGAGCGCGAGATGCTGCCCGACGCGAAGGCGACGTACTGCCGCCCTGCGAGCTGGTAGGTGATCATCCCGCCGGCCAGCGCGCCGCCGGTGGCCATCTTGCGGACAAGGGCGCCCGACCCGCCATCGAGGACCAGGAGGTTGCCCGCGTTGTCGCCGGTGAAGACCAGGCCTCCCGCGGTCGAGGTGACGCCGGCGAGCACGGGGGCGTCGGCGTGGTAGCGCCATCGCGTCGCGCCGGTGTCGGCGTCCACCGACGTGACCCATCCGCTCGGCGTGCCCGTGCGCTCCATGGCGCCCCCGGAGAAGGAGCCGCCGTTGAGGTACTTGTTGACCTGGTAGCGGACGCGGACGGGCAGCATCGCGAACGCGCCCTGCACCAGCGCCACGCCGAACCCCGGCAGCGGGATGTGCTTCAGCCTGTTGAGGAGCTGGAAGCGCGGCGGCCTCGCCGTCCCGCACCAGTCGACCGTTCCGACCACCAGGGCGTTGTCGACCCGGTCGAAGCTCGGGCCGTTCCACTCCGCGCCGCCGAGGTCGCCCGGGCAGACCGTGGTGCCCGCCTCGGACGGGACCGCGCCCTCGTTCCTGATCGTGGTCACCGGCGTCCTGAACAGCAGGCGCCGGGTGTCGCGCGCGATCGCCTGGAGGTAGCCGTCCTTGCCGGCGAAGGCGACGCGGGGATGGCCCTGGCTGTCCGAGTAGAGCAAGGGCGCGGCGCTCAGGTCGTAGTCCAGGCCGTCGTTCGGCGTGGCCTGGTACCACCACTTCAACGCCCCCGTGCGGGCGTCGAGCGCCACGATGGAGTTCGTGAACAGGTTGCTGCCCGGGCGGTAGCCGGGAGCGAAGTCCGGGGCGGGATTGCCCACCGGGATCAGCACCTCGCCCGCGGCGGGGTCGAGCGTGTAGGACGTCCACAGGCCGCCGCCGCCGGTCCAGGCCAGGCTGCCCGCGCTCCACGTGTCGGCGCCGGTCTCGTTGCCGACGGGAATGGTGTTGAAGCGCCAGACCTCGCGGCCGGTCGCGGCGTCGAAGGCCATCATGCGCCCCCTGACGCCCCAGTCGCTGCCGGCGATGCCCGCGAACACCAGGCCGCCCCAGGCGATCGGCGCGGACGAGACGAACTCGCCGAGGTGCGGGTTGCCGAGCACGCTCTTCCAGACGAGCGCGCCGGTGGCGGCATCGAGGGCGAGCAGTCGCCCGTCGGCGGTCCCGCGGTAGACGCGCCCCGCGAGCACGGCCACGCCCCGGTTCGGCGGGTACACCTCCTGGTCCTCGGGAACGTAGCTGTGGCGCCAGCGGAGCGAGCATGTCCTGGGATCGAGGGCGATCGTGTCGTGGGTCGTCGTCAGGTACATCGTGTCGCCGACGACCACGAGGCCGGTCTCGAACGGCCCCGGGTCGCCGAGCGGCACGCGGCAGATTTCCGCGAGGTCGGGAAGGGTGTCCCGGTTGATCCTGGCCAGGGGAGAGAAGCGCTGCCCGTCGAGGCCGTCGTTGTAGCTGGGCCATGGCTCGTCAGGCGAGACGGCCGCCGGATCGGCCGGGGGAGCGGCAAGGCCCGGGCAGGGTCGCAGCTGGATGCCCAACGCAACCAGGATTCCGGCGACGGCGCGGCTGTGGCGCCGCCGATCAACACGCATGGTGGCACTCCGTCCTGGGTCGCATGCCGTGCTGTCTCCGCCGCGTCGAATTCGATGCGTCGCATCAGTCAGGAATCATCCGGATTCCCTACAGCCTATGTTGTTCGACAACCGGGATTGTTGTTGACCGGTATGGGGGTAAGGAAGACTCCAGTCCGGATGTTAAGAACAGCAACTCTCCAGATCATGTGTCTTCGTCCATTTGATTAAGTTGTTGCCCTGCCTGGCATGCGAGCGTATGTCTCCGATCGGGCGTGAGCAATTACAGACGGCACACGCACCAGTTGCATGAATGGGACTCGATACGCCTGCAAGCAGCAGCTTGAGAACCGAACATTTCTGTCCGCCCGCTGAGCTGCAGTGTCAGGTCGTGGCGCTTTGCTGAAGAGCCAACCGTAGTACTGATCCGAACTCCAGCACTGCCTGATTGGACAGAGTAGTTTTACCTTTTACAAGCCCGGGAGGATGGAGAAGTGACGACAATCGGGGGAAGACTGGCCGCGCGTCGTGGCATCGGCCCCGGCTTTGACTTCCTGCGTCTGACGCTTGCGGTCGGCATCGTTGCCTGGCACACGGATGCATTGGTATCCGGGGATGGAACATTTGACCACCGGTGGCTCATATGGTTCCCCGGCTACGCGATACTGACCATGTTCTTCGCGCTGAGCGGCTTCCTGATCGCCGGGAGCGCCGAACGGCTGAGCCTTGGCAATTTCCTGGTGAACCGCGCGCTGAGGATCATCCCGGCGCTGACGGTGGAGGTGGCGTTCTCCGCCTTCTGCCTTGGCCCCGCCTTCAGCACCCTGCCATGGCGCGACTACATCTCGCACGCGCTGACCTGGCGCTACCTCACCAATGTCGCGGGGCTGATAAACTACCGCCTGCCCCAGGTCTTCCCGCAGCACCCGACGCCCTTCATCAACCTCTCGCTCTGGACCGTTCCCTACGAGTACGCCTGCTACGCCGTCATGTCCGTGCTCATGGTCCTGGGACTCCTGAAGCGGCCGGTGCTCCTCGCCGCCGGAGCGGCAGCCATCGTCGTCGTGGGACTGGCTGCGACGTCCCCCGGCATCCCCGGACATGGCAGCGACCTGCCTGCCAGAGTCGTTGACCACGTCTTCGACCACGTCTTCCTGGGCGACCAGTCGCGGCTGTTCGTCGGCTTCCTGCTGGGGGTCCTGCTCTTCGTGGTGCGGGACAGGGTGCCGTACAGCCACTGCCTGGCCGGCGCCTCAGCCGTCGCCTGTCTGGCCCTGGCGTGCGTCGGGCCGGCAGATCGGATCGGCTATCCCGTCATCAACATGATCGCTGCCCCCGCGCTCGTCTACCTCGCGGGCTACATCGGCGTCTCGAACATCCCGGCCCTGCCGCTCTATCGGCGAGGCGACTACTCCTACGGCATCTACCTCTACGGATTCCCGATCCAGCAGATCATGTTCGACCTGGTCCCGGTGCGAAATCCCCTGCTCCAGTTCCTGCTGGCGATCCCGGCGATCAGCGTGTTCGCGGCGCTGTCCTGGCACTGCATCGAGAAGCCGATCCTGAGGATGCGCCGGCGCTTCTCGTTCACGAGCAGGATGCGGCTGGCGGGGACGACGGACGGTTCCGCCCCGCGCTCGATCAGCATCACTGAGCAGACGACCTGAAGATGCCCCGGGACCGCACCAGGCCAACGCGACGACCTGCCAAGGCAGGCAAGGCCAGGGCTCTGCCCTGGACCCGCCAGGGGGAGCCCC
>CAXSES010000291.1:0-4292 GCA_964236225.1 uncultured Acetobacteraceae bacterium | reverse complement strand
GCGAGGCAGCCGCCGGCCTCACGCCCGGATCACCGAGCCCGCGAAGCTGGTGAGCGCGTCGCCCGCGATGCTGCCCGCCGCGAACACCTCCATGTCGCCGCGTCCCGCCTCGCCCGCCCGGCGCTCCCACGCCAGGCGGCACGCGATGCCGGCGACCACCGCCCAGCCCGCCAGCGGCGAGACCAGAAGCAGCCCGGTCGCGAACATGATGCCGATCTGCCTGCGCGAGCCGCCGAGCGCCTGCAGCGCCCCGCCGGGGACCGCCCACAGCATCAGCGCGTGCGCGACCGCGGGGCTGCTCCCGGCCTTGATCGCCGCCACGAACACGCGGTCCACCGGCGCCACCTCGCCGCGCGCGAAATACCCGGGGTAGAGCACCAGCACGGTGAGCGCGGCGACCACGAGGGCGAACATCGCCGCGTAGTACTGCTGGCGCCGCCCGTCGCGCTCGAACGCCAGGTCCGCGCCCTGGTCGCGCAGCAGGAAGCCGGCCTTGAGGTCGCAGCCCATGTCGGCGAAGGCCGGCCCGGTGGACGCCGTGAACCCCACCAGCAGCGCCAGCGCCGGGGCCGGGAACCCGATCAGGATGCCCACCGCGAGCGAGACCACCGCCACGGCGAAGGCCGGGAACCAGCCCGAGTGCATCCCCGCCAGCCCGATGATCAGCTCGTGCAGCAGCGCCGCGAACGCCGCGTACACCACGAACAGCACCAGCATCCCGGTGGACATCCCGCCCGCGAGCCCGCCGAGCGCCGCGATCCCCGCCGCGATCGCCAGGTACAGCCCCGCGCCCAGCCCCAGCGTCGCGCGCAACTGACGAGGCGTCGGCCCCGCCTCGGCCTCGCCGCCCTGCGACTCGCCCGCCGCCCCCGCCGCGTCCGGCCGGTCGCCGCGTCCGGCCGGTCCTTTCGCGCCCAAATCCTTCGCGCCAGGCTCCTTCGCGCCCGGCGCCGGACACAGGATCGTGAGCACCACCTGCCCCAGCGCCACCAGCCCCGCGCCCAGCATCATCCCCTGCGCTACGTGCGCCCCGTCGATGTCGCCGCCCGGCACCAGCCAGGCGAGCCACGGATGGTCGAGCAGCGCGTGCTCGTAGCCGCGCAGCAGCAGCCCCGCGCCGAACACGCCCAGCGCCCAGGCGTTGCCGATGAACGCCACCCCGAACCCCGACATCGGGATGCCGCACAGCGAGCCCGCGACGCCGATCCCCAGCCCCACGCCGAGCACCACGGCCTTGCGCCCGCCCTCGTCGCCGGCGCGGATCGCCTCGGCCGCCGCGACCCCGGGCGGCCACGCGCCATGCGCCGGGAACACCTCGGAGGCGAACATCCGGTACAGCATCGTCGCGTCCAGAAGCATCGCCGCCACGGCGCCCGCCAGCATCGCCGGCACCAGGTCCGGCCGCCCCAGCAGGAACGGGATGCCGATCGGCAGCAGCAGGCTGTTGGCCGCGCCGAACGTCGCCGCCGAGATGGCGCTCTGCGCCAGGTTCTGCACGTGGATGTCGCGGTAGCGCCGCAGGAACCCCAGCGGCACCCGCCCCAGCCCCATCGCCGCCAGCGCCCCGATCAGCGCCGTGTTGGTGGTCACGCCAAGCCGCACCAGCACCTGCATGCCGACCACCGAGCCCAGCACGCAGAGCGGCGTGATCAGCAGCAGGCTGGCCCACGAGAAGAACCGCGGATGCGGCGCCTGCGTCCCCTGCGCCGTGCCGCCCTCAGCCACGCTCATCCGCACCGCCCCCGACACAGCCCACGCCCGGGCCAAGTCATAGGCGCGGCCAGGAGCAAAGCAAGCAAGGCCAGGGGCTCTGCCCCTGCTCGAAGGCGAAGACCCCGCCAGGGGAAGGTCCCCTGGACCGCCTTCCTTGAGCAAGGCCGGTCCAGGGCGGCTCGCCCTGGCGGGTCCAGGGCAGAGCCCTGGCCTTGCCTGCCTGTCTTCCGCCGCCCCCCGCATTGCTCTACGCAACGGGCCATGACCGCCAAGCGCCCGACCATCGGCCTGACCCTGGACTCCGAGGCCGCCGGCGGCTGGTCGAAGTATCCTTGGTACGCCATGCGCGCCAACTACGCCGACGCGATTGCCGGGGCCGGCGGGCTGCCGCTGGCGCTGCCGCACCATGCCGCGCTGGCGGAGGCGTACCTGGACGCGCTCGACGCCCTGGTGGTGACCGGCGGCGCGTTCGACGTCGACCCGGCGCTGTACGGCGGCGGCGAGCGTCACGCCGCCACCAGCCTCAAGCATGCCCGCACCGAGGCCGAGCTGGCGCTGCTGCGCGGGGCGCTTTCGCGCGACATGCCGGTGCTGGGGATCTGCGGCGGGCAGCAGCTCCTGGCCGTGGCGCTGGGCGGCACGCTGGTGCAGCACATCCCCGACGCGGTGCCCGGCGCGCTGGCCCACGAGCAGACGACCCGCCACGACGAGCCGGCGCACGCGGTCAGGATCGCGCCTGGCACGCTGCTGGCGCGGCTGGTGGGGGCGGACGCAATGCGGGTGAACTCCTCGCACCACCAGGCGGTGCGCGACCCCGGGCCCGGCGCGGTGGTGGACGCGGTGGCGCCGGACGGCGTGATCGAGGGGATCGAGGACCCGAGGCGCAGGTTCTGCCTGGGCGTGCAGTGGCACCCGGAGTTCCACACCGACCCGGGCGATTCGCGCATCCTGGCGGGGCTGGTGCGGGCGTGCCGGGCATGAGCGGACGCGGCGCCGGACGCGGCGCCGGACGGGGCGACAAACGGGGCACGGGGCGCGGCGGCCGTGGCGCGGGGCCGGACTCGGGCCGCGACGGCGGGACGCCCGGGCCCGCGGATGGCAAGGGGCCGCGCCGCCCGGCGACGGGGAACGCAGGGCGGACGCGGGATGCGGGGGCGCGCAGCCCGGCGTCGCAGCGCGCGGCCGGACGCTTCGACGCGGCCGGGCGCGACGCGGCCGGCGACGCCCGGCCGGGACCTGCCCAGTCGTCGCGCCCTGCGGCGCGGCAGGCGACGGGACAGGCGGGCGTGGCCCCGACGCGGCCCGCGCCCGGCCCGGCCCGGCCGGCTGGCCGGCGGGGCGCCCCGGCAGGGCCACCCTCCCGGCCAGCGCCGGACCCGCGCGCGGCATCGCCGCAGCGAGCCGGCCGGACGCTTCCGTCACGGCAGGAGCCTGGCCGATCCGTCCCGCCCCCGCCCCGCCCGCCTCCGCCCCGCCCGGCGACACGCCAAGCCGCTTCGTCGGGCGCGCCTGCTCGACCGGGCGACATGCCGCCGTCCGACGCGCCCGCGCCCGCCCGTCACAGGACCACCCGCCCCGACGCTGCCCGCTCCGACACCGCCCGCTCTGGTGCGGCCCGCTCTGATGCCGCCCGCTCTGATGCTGCCCGCTCTGATGCCGCCGGTCCCGACGTCGCCCTGCCCGATGCTGCGCCGCTCGACGCCAGCCGGCTTGGCGCCCGTCCGCCCGGCCCCGACACGCCGGGACCGGGCGCCCTGCGCCGCTCCCGGCCCGTTCGTCAGCCGCGCAGCCACGCCACCCCGCCTCCTGCCGCACGCCCGCCTGCCGCCGCACCCGGCTCCGACGCCCCGCCCACGGAGCGTGGCGAGCGCATCGCCAAGTGGCTCGCCCGCGCCGGCGTCGCCAGCCGCCGCGACGCGGAGAAGCTGCTCGCCGAGGGCCGCGTGCGCGTGAACAACGCCGTGATTACCCACCCCGCGACCTTCGTGACCCAGGGCGACCTGGTGCAGGTCAACGGCGCGCTGGTCGAGGCGCCCGGCCGCACCCGCCTGTGGCGCTACCACAAGCCGGACGGCCTGGTGACCACGCACCGCGACCCCGAGGGCCGCGCCACGGTGTTCGCCACCCTGCCGCCCGGCATGGGGCGCGTGGTCAGCGTCGGCCGCCTCGACCTCAACAGCGAGGGGCTGCTGCTGCTCACCAACGACGGCGGCCTCGCGCGCCGCCTGGAGATGCCGGCCAACGGCTGGCTGCGGCGCTACCGCGTGCGGGTGTACGGCGTGGTCGACGAGGCGGCGCTGGCCGGGCTCGCGTCCGGCATCGAGATCGACGGCGTGCGCTACGGCCCGATCGAGGCCGGCCTCGACAGCCGCAAGGGCAACAACGGCTGGGTCACGGTGGCGCTGCGCGAGGGCCGCAACCGCGAGGTCAGGCGCGTCATGGAGCACCTCGGCCTGCGCGTCACCCGGCTGATCCGCGTCGCCTACGGGCCGTTCCAGCTCGGGCTGCTCACGCGGGGCAGCGTCGAGGAGGTCACGGCCAAGGTGCTGCGCGAGCAGATCCCGGACCTTTGAGGAGGC
>CAXSES010000290.1:0-4332 GCA_964236225.1 uncultured Acetobacteraceae bacterium | reverse complement strand
CCGGCGAACACCAGGCGCCCTCCGCCCAGCGGGCAACCCAGCACCCCGCGCTGGGCGTGCTGGCCGGGCGGCGCGTAGGCGTAGGCTCCCAGGAAATGCGGGTCCGTGCCCCAGCCGGTCTCCACCGCATCCTGCGCAAAGGCGCGGTCCGCGGCGCCGCCCAGGATCAGGCGGAGCTGCTCGCGGCACCAGGCGGCGGCAACGCCGGGCGCGGCGCCGGCCAGCGCCCACGCCGCGCGTCCGCCCACGAAGCCGATCAGGTGGTCTGCGCCGTCCGGCCAGGCCTGCGCCACCATGCCGGCCTCGCCACGGCGGAAGCGGCGCTCCACGGTGCAGCTCTCTGGCAGGCCGAGCCGATCGGGGCTGGCGGCGCGCAGGGCGACCTTGCTCAGCAGGCCCATCGGCAGGCCGTGCAGCGCGCCCTGGGTGGCAGCGGGCAGCTCCGGGTGGAAGCGGATGCCGCCTGCGCGCAGCACGCCGGTGGACACTGTGACGATGCAGGCATCCGCGCGCAGCGTGCCGCGCGGGGTCTCGACCGTGACGCCGGGGCCAGCCCAGTCGATGCGCGTGGCGGGGGTACGCAGCCAGGTCCGGACCACCTCGGCAGCGTGCACGGCCAGCAGCAGCGCGCCCATGCCACCGGCGGCCCGCAGGTTGGTGCCGGCGAGCGTGTTGCGGTGCCAGTCGCGCAGGGAGAGCGTGTCCGCGTCGGCGGCGGCGATCACCGCGCCCTCCCAGGTCTCCAGCGTCGCGCGCCACGTGTCCTCGCCCAGCGCGGCGGCGGCGGACAGGGCGATGTCCTCGTCCCGGGCGAGCCGGCTGAGGCGTTCCGATACGGCGTCGTTCCAGTGCGCCTCGGCGGCGTCATAGGCGGCACGCTCGGCGGGCGTGGCAGGGCGGGCGTCGACGAACAGCCGCGTGGTGCGCATCTCCGGCGCGTCGAGCAGCGCATGGCCCTGGGCATGGGCGAGGCTGACCAAAGGGTTGCGCTCGGCATCATGCAGCCACGAGGCGCCATGGTCGAACACGGCGCCCCCGAGCGCGACGGAGCGCTCGGTATAGGCACGGCCGCCGCAGCGGGCACCGGCCTCGATCAGGGTCACGCCCCGGCCGGCGGCACGAAGCGCCGCGGCGGCGGCAAGCCCGGCAGCTCCGGCGCCGACCACCACGACCTCTCCAGCCGGCCTCATGGCACCACCCGGCAGTGGCGTGTCAGGAAGCAGGGCGGGGGCTCTGCCCAGACCGACCAAGGCACCCCCGACCCAGGGCTCCCTTCTTCAGGCAGGAAGCCTTTGGAAACCATCTGCCGGAAAGATGAGCCCTCAAGGCTCGACCTTGAGCGGCACCGGGAGGCGGGAGCCTCGGTCCGGACGGCCGCATCCCGCCGCCTTCACTTCGTGGGCACCTGCGGCGCCTGTGTGGCTGACGGCGCGGCGGTCGTGGCCGGCTCTGCCGGTCGGGTGGTGGGCTCGGAGACAGGCGAGGCGGACGGGTCCACGGTGCGATCGGCGGGCGTGGTGGCGACGCCGAGCGGGGCGGCCTGGCGGGGCGAGCCGGGAGCGTCCAGCAGGTCGTGCCCGACGCCGCCGGTGCCGCGGTTCAGCAGCGCAAGGCCGAGCGAGAGCAGCAGGAAGATCGTCGCCAGGACCGAGGTGGTGCGGGTCAGCAGGTTGGCGGTGCCGCGTCCGCTCATGAAGGAACCCATGCCCTGCGACGACCCGATGCCGAGACCGCCGCCCTCGCTGCGCTGGATCAGCACCACGCCGATCAGCGCCAGGGTCACGAACAGGTGGACGATCAGCAGCACGGTGATCATGGCAGGCTTCCCGGGAACGAAGCGCGCGTTCTACCGGGCGGGAGGACGCGATGCAAAGCCTGGGGATCGGAAAGCAGGGTCGGAGGCTCTGCCCCATGAGCGCGAAGGCAAAGTGGCGCGGGCGAGCATCTCGCAGGATTTCGCCGCTCACGCCTGTTCCTCCTCACGCCATCACCAGACCATCGGAAACCTTGGCTTGGCGCGCATGGGACCCTGCCCCTAGACCCCGCCAAAGGCTCGCCTTTGGAAACCGGCACTTGGGGCAGCGTCGGGAACAAGTGGTTCAGCACGCGGACAAAGGTGCCCGTCCACACAAAGGCCCGGGGCTTGTTCGACACCGCAACTCGCACCGATGGGTGTCGAACAAGCCCTAAGCCGGCCGCCCCGGTGCCTGCGGCTGTTGCCCCGCAGCCTCGAGGGGCACGGCGGCCGGAAGAAACGGGCACGGTTCACAAATGCGAGAAGCTTCGCGGCGCGCTTCAACCCGGTGTGTGCGCCGGACTTCGTCGTACAACGCGGCATCGGCCGTGGTCAGCGCCGGCATGGACCGTCAGTGACGGACCGGCGCCAAGGCAGGAGCAAGCGGCGGATGGTTGATGGCGCGAAGCGGCCGACGTGGCGCGAAACCCTGGATACGGGGGAACTCATCCTGCTGCCTGCGGCGCACGATGCCCTGACGGCGAAGCTGATCGAGCAGGCGGGCTTCAGGGCCTTCCAGGTCGGCGGCTTTGCCGTGGTCGGCGCCAGGTTCGGCCTGCCCGACATCGACCTCGCGCAGTTCGGTGAACTGTCGCAAACCGTGCGCGAGGTGCTTGCCGCGTCGAACCTGCCCGTGATGGTCGATTGCGACGACTGCTACGGCGACGTGAAGAACGTCGCGCACGTCGTGCGCCGCTACGGGGACATGGGTGTTTCGGCGATCTTCATCGAGGACCAGGTCGCGCCGAAGCGCTGCGGGCACATGGCCGGCAAGGAGGTGATCCCGGCCGAGCTGATGGAGGACAAGATCGCGGCCGCGGTGGGCTGCCGCACGACTGACCTGTTCGTGATGGCACGCACGGACGCGCGCGCGCCGCTGGGCCTGGACGAGGCGCTGCGGCGTGGCGAGCGCTACTTCAAGGCCGGCGCCGATGCGCTGTTCGTCGAGGCGCCGCAGAGCGAGAAGGAGGTCGAGCAGATCGCCCGCGCGTTCCGGGGCAGGCCGCTGGTCGTGAACATGCTGGAAGGCGGCGGCAAGACGCCGCTGATCCCGTTGCCGGACATCCATGCGATGGGCTTCTCGATGGTGTTCTATCCGACAAGCCTGATCTTCGTCGTGACCAAGGCGTTGCAGGGCGCGTTGCAGGACATCAAGGCCGGCCGCTACCCCGTCCAGGAGAAGGGCGTGAACTTCGAGGAATACGAGCGGGTCGTCGGCCTGAAGGAGTGGTCGGACATCGAGACCCGCTATCTCAAGAACGTTCCGGGCACCGGCGCCGCGTCGCCTTCGGTCAAGAACGACAAGAGCGCAGAGGGCGAAAGGGTTTACTAGACCCAAGGTCTTGCACCAGCGGTCTTTGAGAGTGAGCGGCCAGACAAGCAGGGCCAGGGACCCCGGGTCTTGGCAGGCGGACGGGAAACCTGGCCTTGCCTGCCTTACGGGCTGCCCGCAGGGCGCGCGCCCATTGCGGTGGGGTCATTCCGGGTGGCATGGCGCTCGCCGAAGCCACTGTCGCTGAGCCGGATGATCTCGTCATTGGAGCTTTCCAGCATCGGCAGGGTACGCACCAGCGTTGGCCGGCCGTCGGGCAGAAAGACCCGACCCCACTGCATGCCGGTGGGGTCGCGCAGGTCGGGCGGACCGTACTTGCGCAGCAGCGACAGGTGGAACAGGCGCTTGGACTGATCGTTGCGCGGCTCCTGCGACACCACGACCTCTGCGACAATGCTGCGGTGCGGGTGGACGGGCAGGTCCTCGACGTAGCGCAGCACCACGCCGGTGGGCCCGGCCAGCACCGAGGCGGCAAGGCAGGACCGCGACCGGCTGGCGGGCGCCGCCAGCTCGTCGGCGCAGGAGACACGGCTGTCGCGCCACGCCGTCTCGCGCGGCAGTGTGCGGCGCAGGGCATCGCGCGCCTCCTCGCCGTCCATGTAGAGGCGCACCCCGAACACGTCGGCGTCGGACACGTCGCGTCCCAGCATCGCCACGGCAGGACGCGGCGACGTCAGCGGGGCCGCAAGCGGCGTCATGCCGGCATGAGCCAGGGTCGGGAGGCACAAAAGGGAGATCAGGCAGCTCGCGCGCATGGGAACAAGCTAGAGCATGCCAGACGCATACAAAAGCCGCGCAGCCTGGCGGCATTGAGTCAGCTCGCCCTGCGCCAGCCTTGAGGCGGTGAGCCAGGCAGGAAGCAAGGTTAAGGCCCTGCCCCGAACTCCGCCAAAGGCTCGCCTCTGGAGTCCTCGACTTATATCGACGACTGGATGCGACGGGCGTTCAGGCAAGCAAGGCTGGGCTCTCCCTCCGCCTGCCCTTC
>CAXSES010000289.1:2368-4333 GCA_964236225.1 uncultured Acetobacteraceae bacterium | reverse complement strand
GTCCAGGGGCGGCTCGCCCCTGGCGGGTCTGGGCAGAGCCCAGCCTTGCTTGCTGTCTAGGCAGCCGCCCTGGCCGCCCTCTGCGACAGCGCCGCGATCAGCTCCGCCTTCACCGTCTCGGCCCGCTCGTTCGCGATCTGGCAGGTCCCGGCCGCGCGGTGGCCACCGCCGCCGTAGCCCAGGCAGACCGCACCGACGTCGACGGGCGAGCCGCGGTCGAGGATCGACTTGCCGATCGCGAACACCGTGTTCTGCCGCTTCGCGCCCCACAGGACGTGCGCCGAGATGTCGCAGTCCGGGAACAGGGCGTACACCGCGAACCGGTTGCCCGCGTAGATCGTCTCCTCGCCGCGCAGGTCGATGAGCGCGAGCGCGCCGTGCAGCGTCGTGCAGCGGCGGAGCTGGTCGGCGAACAGGTCATGGTGGGCGGCGTAGACGTCGACTCGTTCCTTCACGTCCGGCAACGCCAGCACGTCCTCGATGGCATGGTCGCGGCACCGCTCGATCAGGTGCATCATCAGCTCGTAGTTCGAGATCCGGAAATCATGGAAGCGGCCAAGCCCGGTGCGGGAATCCATGAGGAAGTTGAGCAGCACCCAGCCCTGCGGATCGAGGATCTCCTCCCGGGTGAACTGCGCCGCGTCGGCCTGGTCGACCGCGGCCATCAGTTCGGCGCTGATGCGCGGGAAGGCCTCGGCGCCGCCATAGTAGTTGTACACCACGCGGGCGGCGGAAGGCGCGACCGGGTCGATGACGTGGTTGGAGCAGGTGCGCCCGCCGAGGCGCGAGATCTCGCTGTCATGGTGGTCGAAGGAGAGGTGGGCGCCCTCGACATGGGGAAGGTTGGTGACGATGTCGCGCTCGGTGATCGGCACGAGGCCGTCCTGCATGTCCTTGGGATGGACGAACCTGATGTCGTCGATCACGTCGAGCTCGCGCAGCAGCATGCCGCACACGAGACCGTCGAAGTCGCTGCGGGTGACGAGGCGATACTTCTGGCTCGGCATGGCGGGGGCACCCGTTCGGTTGAGTGCCGCCACCATGCCGCCAATACGCTAAGATAGGGTTACGGGAGGCTCGGTCCCCGCGGCCTTCGTCCGCGTTCGCGGAAACCCCGCGGTCGCAGCCCTCGGGCACGCGGTTCTGCCGGCTGCCCTCGCCGATGCGCGGCCGGGCCTGAACCCGGGGCCGTCATGCAGGACCGGGAAAAGCCGTGCTGGCGCACATCCGCCTCTGGGTGACGGGTTTCCGGCGTGCCATCCGCCTTTCAGGAGGGCTGGCCCCGCGATCCGGACGGCGGCAGGCTCCGTGTCGGCTGCCACGCCCCGGTCGGCGCGGCGCGGCAGGTCAGCTCGCAGCCGAGGGGCGGCGTTCGGCCCCGATCGCCGGCCCTGCGTGACGCAAGCGGCTCCCAGGGGCGAGTTCCGATCCTGGCCCGAAGGGAGGACCTGCCGTCCCTGGCGCGACCGGACGCTCAGCGCTCCGGATCGTCGGTGTCGGGCTCGACCTCGACGTCGCCGATCGTCTCCGCGTCGTCCTCCTCCTCGAGGTCGGCGGCATCGTCGAGCACGTCCTCCTCCGCCTCGTCCTCGGGCGCCTCCGCCTCCGCCTCGGCCTCCACGGGCGCGACCTTCTTCGGGCGCTTGTCCTCGACGGGGTTGCCGCCGGAGGGACGGCGGGCGCGCGGCTGCTCGATCGGCTGCTCTGTGTCGCATTTCGGGCAGATCGCCGGGACGCGGCCGAGGTCGTAGAAGCGGGCCGCGCAGTTCACGCAGAGACGCTTGGTGCCGAGTTCGGGCTTGACCATTGTGCAGCCTTCGTGACGGAGCGGCGGAGGGCGCGCCCCATGCCACCTGCGGGCGGGCAAGTCAAACGGGTGGCACCGGGGCGGGCGGACCCTCGCCCGCCAAACGCCCCGTTCAGGCCAGAGCCCCTGTTCAGGCCCAGACCCCTGTTCAGGCCAGA
>CAXSES010000289.1:0-2268 GCA_964236225.1 uncultured Acetobacteraceae bacterium | reverse complement strand
CTGTTCAGGCCAGAGCCCTCCGGAACGCCTGGCCCCGGAACGGGCCGGTCCAGGGGTGCTGGCCCTGGCGGGTCTCCGCTTCCAGGCAAAGGGGCAAAGCCCTGGCCTTGCCGCCTCGCCTCCCGCATCAATGCCGCAGGAGCCACTCTCCACGATGGATGGCACGCCCATGGACGCCCGACCGCTCCTCTCCCGCGCCCCAGACGCGCCGCTGCACGGGCGCGTCGCCGTGCCGGGCGACAAGTCGATCAGCCACCGCGCGCTGATGTTCGCGGGCCTGGCGGTGGGCAGGACCCGGATCGAGGGGCTGCTGGAGGGCGAGGACGTGCTGCGCACCGCGCAGGCGATGCGCGCGCTGGGCGCCGAGGTGACGCGCGGGGAGGGCGGCGCCTGGCACGTCTGGGGGCGGGGGATCGGCGGGCTGGTGGAGCCGGCGGACGTGCTGGACATGGGCAACTCCGGCACCGCGGCGCGGCTGCTGGCGGGCGTGCTCGCGAGCCACCCGATCTTCTCCGTGCTGACAGGCGACGCCAGCCTGCGCGGCCGGCCGATGCGCCGCGTGAGCGAGCCGCTGGCGCAGTGCGGGGCGCGGTTCTCGGGGCGAGAGGGCGGGCGGCTGCCGCTGGCGATCGAGGGCACCGGCGAGGCGTTGCCGATCGAGTACCGGCTGCCGGTGGCCTCGGCGCAGGTGAAGTCGGCGCTGCTGCTGGCGGGGCTGAACGCGCGCGGGCGGACCCGGATCGAGGAGCCGGCGGTCACGCGCGACCACACCGAGACGATGCTGCGCCATTTCGGCGCGGCGGTGCGCTGCGAGGCCGTGGGCGCAGGGCGGGTGATCGAGCTGGACGGGCAGCCGGAGCTGGTCGCGGCCGACGTGGCGGTGCCGGGCGACCCGTCCTCGGCGGCGTTCCCGGTGGTCGCGGCGCTGCTGGTGCCGGGCTCGCGGCTGGTGGTCGGCGGCGTGGGGCTGAACCCGCTTCGCACAGGGCTTCTCTCCGTGCTGCGCGAGATGGGCGCCTCGCTTGCCGTGAGCGGGGAGCGGGTCGCGGGCGGCGAGCCGGTGGGCGATCTCGCGGTGTCGCACTCGGCGCTGCGCGGGGTCGATGTCGCGGAGGAGCGGGTGCCCTCGATGGTGGACGAGTTCCCGGTGCTGGCGGTGGCGGCGGCGTGCGCCTCGGGGGTGACGCGGATGCGGGGCCTGGGCGAGCTGCGGGTCAAGGAGAGCGACCGTCTGGCGGCGACGGCGGCGCTGCTGGCGTGCAACGGCGTGCGGGTGGAGGTGGAGGGCGACGACCTCCTGGTGCATGGAAGCGGCGGCGCGCCGCCCGGCGGCGGGCTGGTGCGCACGCGCATGGACCACCGTCTGGCGATGAGCGCGCTGGTGCTGGGGATGGCGACGCGCGACGCGGTGCGGGTGGACGACGCGGCGTTCATCGACACGAGCTTCCCGGGGTTCGTGGCGCTGATGAACTCGCTGGGGGCCGCGATCGCGGCGGACGGGGACGCGGCCCGGCCGGGCGCGGGCGTAAGGGGGTGAGCGGGATGGTGGAGGCCGGGGGCGCGGGGGTATCGAGCTTGGGAGCACCGGGCTCGGGAGAGTCGGGCGCGGGGGCCGCCGGGTCGCGGGTGGTGGCGATCGACGGGCCGGCGGCGGCGGGCAAGGGAACCCTGGCGCGCAGCCTCGCGCAGGCGCTCGGGGTGCCCTACCTCGACACCGGGCTGCTGTACCGCGCGGTGGGCCGGCGGGTGCTGCTGGCGGCGGAGGACGCGGGCGACGCGGCGGCGGCGGCGCGCGCCGCGGCGGCGCTGCGGCCAGAGGACCTGGCGCGTGGGGATCTGCGCGGGCCGGAGGCGGACCGCGCGGCGAGCCAGGTGGCGGCGGTGCCGGCGGTGCGCGCGGCCCTGCTGGCGTTCCAGCGCGGGTTCGGGGCCGGGCGCGGCGCGGTGCTCGACGGGCGCGACATCGGCACGGTGGTGTTCCCCGCGGCGGCGGTGAAGCTGTTCGTCACGGCGAGCCCGGAGGCGCGGGCAAGGCGGCGCTGGCTGGAGCTGCGGGCGCGGGGCGAGGCGGCAGCGGTTGATTCCGTGGCGGCGGAGATGGCGGCGCGCGACGCGCGCGACGCGGCGCGCGCGGTGGCGCCGCTGCGGCCCGCGGCCGGCGCTGTGGTGCTGGACACGACGGAGATGGACGCCGAGGCGGTGTTCGCGCGGGCGCTCGACGTGGTGCGGGCGGCGGGGTGGGCCGGCTGAGGGCTGCATACGGGGGGG
>CAXSES010000288.1:3125-4344 GCA_964236225.1 uncultured Acetobacteraceae bacterium | reverse complement strand
ACCTCCGCCTCGTCGAACACCCGCCGCACGTCGCCCCCCCACGCCCCGTGGTACCGCGCCAGCCAGTGCTCCGCCTGCGTCGGCCCCCCCGCCACGATCGCGTGCAGCGGCGCCAGCAGCATTTCTTCGCCCAGCCCCCGCGCCCTCAGCCCGTCCTGCGCGATCGCCACCACGTCGCGCGCCACGTCGCGCAGCGTCCCCGTGCCCCAGGCCGTCCCGAGCCCCTGGCGCGGCACGTGCTCGCGCAGCGCGGCGAAACTCCGCCACGGATACCGCCCGACCAGCGAGGTGGCCGCCGCCAGCGCCGCCTCGTCGTACAGCAGCCCGACCCACAGCGCCGACTGCGCGAGCATCATCTCCGGCGTCCCCGCGTCCGCGCCGCGCATCTCCAGGAACCGCTTGAGCCTGACCTCGGTGAACGCGGTGGTCATGTGATCCGCGAAGTCGCCCACCGTGGCGGCGCCGAGAGGCACGCCGTCCCCCTCCAGCCGCCCCGCCATGAAGTCGCGGAACGACCGCCCCGCCAGGTCGACGTGGACGCCATCGCGCATGACGAAGTACATCGGCACGTCCAGCAGCCACTCGACGTAACGCTCGAAGCCGAACCCTTCCTCGAACACCGCCGCCGGAATGCCCGTTCTGTCGGCGTCGGTGTCGAGCCACACGTTGGCGCGGGCGGAGAGGAACCCGTTCGGCCGCCCTTCGGTGAACGGCGAGTTGGCGAACAGCGCCGTCGCCACCGGCTGGAGCAGCAGGCCCACGCGCAGCTTGCGCACCATGTCGGCCTCGCTGCCGTAGTCCAGGTTCACCTGCACCGTGCAGGTGCGCAGCATCATGTCGAGCCCGCGCGTGCCGGTGCGCTGCATGTAGCGCCGCATGATCGCGTAGCGGCTCTTCGGCATCCACGGCATCGCCTCGCGCACGCTGGTCGGATGGAAGCCCAGCGGCGCGAACCCAAGCCCGAGCGGCCTTGCGACGGCACGCGCATCCTCGAAATGCGAGTCCAGCTCCGCCCGCGTCTCGTGCAGCGTGGCCAGCGGCGCCCCGGACAGCTCGAGCTGCCCCGCCGGCTCCAGCGACACGCTGGCGCCCTCCCGGCTCAGCCCGATCACCGCGCCGGCATCGCTGATCGGCGTCCAGCCCCGCGCGGCGATCCCGTCCAGCATCGCGCGGATGCCCCCAGGCTCATACAAAGGTGGCTCATACAAAGGTGGCTCAT
>CAXSES010000288.1:0-3025 GCA_964236225.1 uncultured Acetobacteraceae bacterium | reverse complement strand
TGGCGCGAATCCGGACCCGGACGCGCCCGGCGCCCCGTCCCGCCCCGGCCGGCGGAAGCCGAACTTCTCGTGCTCCGTGCCGACGCGCCACGCCGCGCGAGGCTTGCACCCCGCCGCGATATGCTCGGCAAGCTGACGGGCAGAGACGATCGGCGTGGCGTCGGCCTCTCCGGGATTGGACATGGCACTCCAGTCGAGGCGCCCGACGGGCATTCTCAGCGCGGGCCAGGCGCCTGCAGCAGCGCCAGCCCGACGATGGCGGCCGTCTCGGCCCGCAGGATGCGGGGCCCGAGCGTCGCGGGCAGAACAAAGGGGCGCGCGCGCAGCGCGTCAAGCTCCGCCCCGGTGAAGCCGCCCTCCGGCCCGACCAGCAGCGCCGTCCGCGCCGGATCGCGCGCCGGCCGCATCGGCTCCGCCCCCGCCCGCTCCACCGCGGCCACCAGCGACTCGCCGTCCGGCCAGTCCTCCAGCAGGTCCGCCAGCCGCCGCGCCGGGTGCAGCACCGGCACGCTCAGCCGCTCGCACTGCTCCGCCGCCTCGCGCGCGATCAGCGTCAGGCGTTCGGCGTTGAGCCGCGCGCTGTTGGTGCGCTCGGTGAACACCGGCTGCAGCGCCCGCACCCCCAGTTCCGTCGCCTGCCGCACCACGAGGTCGGTGGCATCGCGCTTCAGGAGCGCGAACACCAGCGCCACCCCCGGCTCCGCCGCCTGCGGTCGCACGCATCCCGCGACGACGAACTCCGCCCGGCCACGTCGCCCCGCCCGCAGCGCCGCGTGCCACTCGCCATCGACGCCGTTGAACAGCCGCAACGCGCTGGCGTCGCCCCGCCGCAGCACGACCTGCAGGTAGTGAACCTGCGGTCCCGGCGCTTCGAGGATGGCGCCGGACGACAGGGAATGCTCTACGAACAGCCGCGGCGCATCCTGCATGGGGTCCAGAGTGGGCGGACGGCGAGACAAAGACCAGCGCCTCCCGGCGGCGCCCAGCCCGCCCTTCCCAGGCCGGCCCTGAGCCCTTGTCCTTCACCGACATCGACGCGCAGGGCTGGGTCGCCCGCCTGCCGCAACCCTGGCGCCCCTACGTTCTGCTGGCGCGCCTGGACCGCCCGGTCGGCATCTGGCTGCTGTTCCTCCCCGGCCTGTGGGGCATCCTGCTGGAGCGCGCGCCCGTGTCCGCGACACTGCGGCTTGCGGCCCTGTTCGCGCTCGGCAGCGTGGTGATGCGCGGCGCCGGCTGCGTCGTGAACGACATGTGGGACCGCGACCTCGACCGCCGGGTCAGCCGCACCGCCGGCCGGCCGCTCGCCTCCGGCGCCCTGCGCATGCGCGAGGCGACGGCGTTCCTGGCCGTCCTGCTGCTCGCCGGCCTCGCCGTGCTGATCCAGCTCGACCGCACCTGCTGGGCGCTCGGCGCGGGCGTGCTGGTTCCGGTGGCGCTCTACCCCCTGGCCAAGCGCGTCACCTGGTGGCCGCAGCTCGTGATGGGCTTCACCTTCGGCTTCGGCGCGCCGATGGGCACGGCCGCCGCCGGACGCCTGGGCGCTGCCGGCCTCGCCCTCTACGCCGCGGCGATCCTGTGGGACCTCGGCTTCGACACGGTCTACGGCTTCCAGGACATCGCGGACGACGCCGTGATCGGCGTGCGCTCCACCTCGCGCCGCTTCGCTGGTCACGCCCGCCTGTTCGTCGGCTGCAGCTACGCGGGCGCGATCGCGGCGCTGGCGCTGGCCGGAGCCCTGGCCGGGCTCGGCCCCTGGTTCTGGGCGACGCTGCCGCTGCCCGCGCTCCTCCTCGCCCGCCAGGTGGCGACGCTCGACATCGCCGACCCGGCGACCTGCCTGCGCCTGTTCCGCGCCAACCGCGAGGCCGGACTCGCGATCGCGCTCGCCGTGCTGGCAGGTCGCCTGTGACCGCGCCCGGCGTCGCCACGTCGGGACGGCCCGACACGAAGGACGCCCCAGCCGCCGACTCGGAACGCTTCGTGCGCGACCACACCGCACTCGCCCACGCGCCGCTGGTGCCCGAGTTCGCCCTGCATCTCGCGACCGAGATCACCCCGATCTGGACCGCGACCGAGGCCTGGCTGGAGCGCACCGGCACCGCGCCGCCGTTCTGGGCCTTTGCCTGGCCGGGCGGACAGGCCCTCGCCCGCCTCATGCTGGACCGGCCATCGCTGGTCGCGGGCCGGCGCGTGCTGGACTTCGCCGCCGGCTGCGGCATCGCTGGGATTGCCGCCGCCAGGGCCGGCGCCGCGAGCGTGGAGGCCGCCGACATCGACCCCCTGGCGCTGGCTGCCGCGCGGCTGAACGCCCGCTCCGCGAACGTGGCAGTGCTGACCGGTGCGCAGGATGTCGTGGGCACGCCCTGCCGGTGGAACCTGATCCTGTGCGGCGACGTGTGCTACGAGGCGCCCATGACCAGCCACATCCTGCCCTGGCTGCGGCGCATGGCGCGGGACGCGGAGGTCTGGATCGCCGACCCCGGACGCGCCTACCTGCCACATGACGGGATGCGCGAGATCGCCCGCTTCGAGGTGCCGACCACCCTGGAGCTGGAGGACCGGCCGACGCGGGAGACGTTGATCTACCGGCTGGTCTGACCGGCCAGGCAGACAGCCAGGGCCGGATTCTCATGGCGGGTTGATCCGCCCTGGTCCGTCCGCCGACACTGCGCCATCCGGCACCAAGGCCAACGCCAGCATCCGGCGCGGCGCCGTGCGCGCCGGGCGGCACGACGCACCCCGGAAAAGCCCGCCTTGTCCCGGATGATCCTGATCGCCACCGCCATGCTGACCTTCGTCAGTCGGGTGCGGAGCACGTCAGCCCGATCACGAAATCCCAGCGAGACGTTTGATACCAACGGTCCTTTGCAGTGCCCCATTTTGTATGGCGTTCCACGCTGGAAAACGCTTGCAATGGCAGAGGCGGAAAACGGTCAGTGGCACGGCTGCGATGGAGCGGATGCGCTCTGGTGCATTCGCGGTCCAGTTCCAGGCGGCGCAGCATCGGCCCACGATCGTGTCGTAG
>CAXSES010000287.1:0-4351 GCA_964236225.1 uncultured Acetobacteraceae bacterium | reverse complement strand
CCTGGGGACGGGGCGGAGCGTGCCGTCGGGCCAGTCGCCCGCGGCGTGTCCCGGCGTGTCCCGGGCGGCGGGACCGAGGGCGTCCTGCGGCGAGAGACGGATCGGGGGGTCGCGGGGGGTGGGGTCCTGCGCGGCGGGACGCGGTTCGGGGCGGCCGACGACGCGGTTGCGGGCGGCGGCCTCGTCGGAGAGCCAGTGGGCGTGGGGGTTGCCGGGCGGGGGCGGCGGGGGCGCGGGACGGGGCGGTCGATGGTGGCCTCGACCATGGCGACAGCGCGGTCGGCGGCGGCGTCGGGGTGGCCGGCGTCGCCTGGTTCGCGCCACTCCGGCCAGCGGAGCAGCAGGGTGCGCAGCGGCCTGGTCAGGCCGGCGAGGCGCTCGGCGGTGGCGAGGTCGGGGCGGATGGCGCTCCAGGCGCAGTCGACCTGGAAGCTGGCGACCGCGTCGAGGTGGTCGAGCGTGGACAGGGCGTGGCCGGCGAGGCAGGGGCGGTCGCGCAGCAGGATCGCGTGGGCGTGGCGGCGGGCGTCGATGCAGGCGAGGATGCGCGCGGCGGTGGCGACGAGGGCCGCGCGGGGCGGGGCGGGGTCGAGGGGGTTGATGCAGCCGGTGGCCTCCAGCAGGGCGTGGGCGTGGCGCTCGCAGATGGCGGCGAGCAGCAGGGTGGTGGTGGCGAAGTGGGCGCGGAGCGAGCCGTTGCCGAGGCCGCTGCCTGCCATGATGCGCGGCGTGGTGGCGTGGGCGAAGCCGTGCTCGGCGATGTTGCGGGTGGCGGTGGCGAGGATGCGCTCGCGGTTGGCGCGGTAGGTCAGCGTGTTCTGGTGCATGCGGCCCCTGGCCCGTGCGGGCGTCCGGTCGTTGGCGGGGCCGGGAGTCTCGCGGGGCGGGGCGGATTTGGGCAAGCGTCGCCGTCGGGTGCCGCGGCCTGGCGCGCGACGGCGCCGCGCCGGGCGCGGGGCCTGGGCTGATCCATCGGCGGGCAAGGCCAGGCTCCGCCCGGCGCGTGGGGGCGGAACCCGCCCAAAGGGGGATGGGCAGGAATGTGTTCCTGGAGGAGCGGGGTCCGTGAAAACCCTTCCTGCCTGAAGCAGGCCGGCCCAGGGGCGAGGCTGGCCGAAGGTTCCGACGGCTCGCCCGGGCCGTTGGAGGGGCAGGACGAGGGGGCTCGCTTCTGGCAGGTCCTCGCTTCCAGGCATGAGGGCAGAGCCCCCGGCCTTGCCTGCTGAGCCGGCCATCGCATTCGGCTGCCGGCATCGGAACCGTCGGCGTCAGTGATCCCAGGGTCGTGTCCGCTGGCGTGCGTCATCGCCGCCGGATCGATTCCCGAACGGCAAAGCGTCCGAGGCGGGGCTGCGGCTGGCCGAGGGCGGAGGCCCCGGTCAGCCTGCCGAGCCTCGGCGCGCGTCGCTTCAGCCGTTGCTGAGGGATGCCAGCTTGTAGATCAGGTCGGCTTCGTAGGTGCGATACGGCACGCCCTTGGGGTGGAAGATGTCATGCTGCCAGACAACCGGCTGCTCCGACTTGTAGGCGAGGGGCCATTTGGTCCCTGCCGGCTCGATGACCACGTTGAAGCTGGTGCCGCCAAGCGCCTTCGCCGTCGTGTAGGGGTGCAGCCAGGAATCCCATGGCAGGATCGTCTGCGTCTTGCCGGAGACGCATCCCCAGTTCATCGCGCCGACGCGGTAGCGCTGGGCGACGGGAAGGCAGGTGTCGAACAGGCTGTTGGAAGTGCGCGACATGTACTCGGTGCAGATCACCGGCCTGCCATACCGCTTCAGGAGCATGATGCGCTGCTCGAAATCCTCGACGAAGCCGTAGTTGTGGAAGGTGGTGATGTCGGAGTTCGCCATCTGCACGGCTTGCGTCGCGTTGAAGTTGGTGGGGGACGACCAGTTCCCCTCCCAGATGCCGCTGGTCAAGGGTTGGCTTGGCGAGGCGGCGCGTGCCCACTCGAAGACGGAAGACAGCAGCGCCGTGACCAGCGCGACCTTGTTCTTCGGTTCCTCGGACGCATAGAAGTTTCCGGTGTTCGGGTTGTCGGGCTCGTTCCACAGATCCCAGAACAGGACGCGGGTGTCGTTGCGGAAGGTGTAGATCACGTCCTGGACGTAGGCCTGCAAGGTTGGATACTGGCCGGGGTCCTGCAGGATCAGGTCGCCAGGGGCCTGCACCCAGCGCGAGTTGTGCACGCCCGGAATGGGGGGCTGCTGGGGGCCGGATTTGGGGAACGGGTCCCACACCGAGTCGAACAGCACGAGCGTCGGCCGGATGCCCTTGGACGCGGCGATGGACAGGAACTGGTCCAGCCGCGACTTGAACCCGGCCGCGTCCTGCTGCCAGAGCAGGTTGTGCAGGAACACGCGGGCGGTGTTCATGCCGATCGCCGCCGCCCACCCCAGCTCGCGCTCGATGGTGACCGGATCGAAGGTTTCCGCCTGGAACATCTCGAGCTGGTTGGAGGCGGTGGAGGGAACGAAGTTGCAGCCGACGAGCCAGGGCTGCGCCTGGTACCACTGGTTGGCCCGGCTGGGCAGCCACGGTTCGGGGCTGGCACCTCGCGCCTGGCCGAACTGGGCTGCCGCGACCATGCCGGCGGCGGTTGCCACCAGCCCTCTGCGCGTGATGGTGACCATGTGCTCTCCCCCCTTTGCCCCTGTTGCTCTTGCGGCAACAAGGCCACCTTTTGGTGGTATTTCGTTACCCTAGAGAAGGTCGTGTTTGGCTGTCGAGTGCAAAATGCTCCAGGCGCAGAACGACTGCATGCGGGGTTTGGCCATGGAGGGCATGGCCGCGCCTCGGCGAGGATCGCGGGTGCGGCAAGGCGGGAGATGGCGCCCGGCGCTCGCGGCCGGCCAGGATCGAGCGCGCCACGGTTTCGCTTCCGGGTCGAGGCCGTTGGTGTAGCCTGCGGGAACGATGCTGAATTACTTGCAGGGGTGCAGTCATGCCTGATCGGATCGCGGACGCCTCCCTCGCACCGGAGCCCGCGCTGCGCGAGGCGCAGGAGGGCGAGGCGGCGGGCGTGCACCGCATCGTCGTGGTGGGCGGGGGGGCTGCGGGGCTCGGGCTGGTGACGAGGCTGGGCGACACGCTGGCGAAGCACGGGCGGGCGGAGGTCACTCTGATCGAGCGGGCGCGCACGCATCTGTGGAAGCCGCTGCTGCATTCCGTGGCGGCGGGGAGCATGGACCGTTCCGAGCACGAGCTGAACTACCTGGCGCAGGCGCACTGGCACGGCTTCGTCTACCGGCTCGGCGAGATGGTCAGGCTGGACCGGGCGCGGCGCGAGGTGCACCTGGCGGCGAACCACGACGAGGACGGGCGGCAGATCACGGCGGAGCGGCGGTTCGGCTACGACACGCTGATCATGGCGGTGGGCAGCGTGACCAACGATTTCGGCACGCCGGGGGCGGCGGAGCATGCGGTGCCGCTGGAGACGCCGGACCAGGCGGCGCGGTTCAACCGTCGGCTGGTGAACGCCTGCTTTCGGGCGAACTCGCAGGCCGAGGGGGCGCGGCCGGGCCAGCTCCACGTCGCGATCATCGGGGCGGGGGCGACGGGGACGGAGCTGGCCGCCGAGCTGCACCGCACCGTGCGCCAGGTGGTGGGGTTCGGCTTCACGCGGATCAGCCCGGAGCGCGACATCAGGATCGTGCTGATCGAGGCGGCGGGGCGCATCCTGCCGGCGCTGCCCGAGCGGATCGGCGCCGCGACGCTGAGGCTGCTGGGCGACATGGGCGTGGAGGTGCGGGCGGGCTCGCGGGTCAGCGAGGTGACGGCCGAGGGCGTGAGGCTGTCTGACGGGAGCTTCGTGGCCAGCGAGCTGGTGGTGTGGGCGGCGGGGGTGAAGGCGCCGGAGTTCCTGCGCGACCTGGACGGGCTGGAGTCGAACGGGATCAACCAGCTCGTGACGCTGGATACGTTGCAGACGACGCGCGACGCGGCGGTGTTCGCGATCGGGGATTGTGCCGCAGTCCCGATGCCGAGCGGGGGCACGGTGCCGCCGCGGGCGCAGGCGGCGCATCAGGAGGCGTCGCACATGGTGCGCCAGGTGCGGCGGCGGATGGCAGGGGAGGCGTTGCGGCCTTACCGTTACCGCGATTTCGGGTCGCTGGTGTCGCTGGGGCGCCACTCGACGGTGGGCAGCCTGATGGGGGTCCTGCGCGGCAGGAACCTGTTCATCGAGGGGTGGTTCGCGCGGGTGATGTACCGCTCGCTCTACAAGATGCACCAGCAGTCGCTGCACGGGACGCTGCACGTCGCGGCGGACACGGTCGGGCGGGCGTTCGGGCGGCGGGGGACGCCGGTGGTCAAGCTGCACTGAGGGTGGTCGTTTAGAGGCTGTTCGATA
>CAXSES010000286.1:2730-4353 GCA_964236225.1 uncultured Acetobacteraceae bacterium | reverse complement strand
ACCAGCCCCGACATCTCCGCCCGCGCCCGCGACGCCGCCATGCTCTCGCCGACCGCCAGCGCCGCCGCCAGCGCGCGCCGCCCCGCCAGCGCGTCCACCAGCACCGGCGCCCCGTCCAGGCAGGACGCCGCGAACGCCGCGTGCTCGGCCGCCATGGAGTCGTGGTCGCGCCAGGCCACCGCCTCGCGCCGGAAGCCGCCGGTGCCGGGCAGCGGCAGCCCCCGCTCGCGCCCGATCATCACCAGCTCGCGCGCCCCGAAATCGGCCGACAGGTAGCCTTCCTGGCTGAACAGCCGCATCCTGCGCTCGGTCTTGAGCGAGATGCGGCTCGCGGTGATGGTGGCGACGCAGCCGTTGGCGAAGCGCACGCGGGCGTTGGCGATGTCCTCCAGCGGGCTGGACACCGCGGCGCCCAGCGCGTCCACGCTCTCGATCGGGCTGTCCACCAGCGAGAGCACCAGGTCGAGGTCGTGGATCATCAGGTCCAGGATCACCGAGACGTCGGTGCCGCGCGGCTTGAACGGCGCGATCCGCGTGGCCTCGATGTAGAGCGGCCGGGCGATGCGGCTCGCGATGGCGGCGTGCTCGGCGGAGTAGCGCAGCAGGTGGCCGACCTGGAGCACCAGGCGGCGCTCGTGCGCCAGCGCCGCCAGCGCGTCGGCCTCGGCCAGCGTGGCGGCGATCGGCTTCTCCACCAGCACGTGCCGCCCGGCGGACAGCGCCGCGCGCGCCACCGCGAAGTGCGCCTCGGCGGGGGCGGCCACCACCACGGCGTCGGAGGCCGCGATCAGGGCGTCGAGCGGCAGCGCAGGGGCGGACACCTCGCGGGCGACGATCTGCGCGCGGGCGTCGTCGGGGTCGTGCAGCCCGCTCAGCACGGCGCGGGCGGAGGACGCGACCTTGAGCGCGTGGAAGCGCCCGAAATGGCCGCAGCCCACGATGCCGATGCGCAGCTTGTCCATGCGCGCGGTCGTAGCAGGCGGGGCGGAGCGGGGCAAAGCGGGGGGCGGCCTCGGGGAGGCAGGAAGCAAGGCCGGGCTCTGCCCGGACCCGCCCCTGCTTCAAGGCCGGGGGGGAGCCCCCCTGGACCCGGCGCTGGTCAAGGGGGTGGATTCCAACTCCTGCCCTGGCGGATGAGGCGGAGCCTCGACCTTGCCGGCTTTTCCCGCCAGGACGGCGCACGGCCCCGGATCGCCCGCAGTTGCATCGCCGGGGCGGCCTGGGCATGGTCCGCCGCGTCACCGGCGGGAGAGTCCGCCCACGCTCCGGGAACGCCTGCGCATGATGTACTTCAGCCGAGCCAGGACCGCGCTCATCCTGGGCATCTGCGCGCTCGGCGTGCTGCTGTGCCTGCCCAACCTGTTCGCCCGCCCGGCCTCCTGGCTGCCCTGGCACCGGGTCAATTTGGGCCTCGACCTGCGCGGCGGCTCCTACCTGCTGATGCAGGTCGACATGGACACCGTGGTGCGGGAGCGCCTGGAGAGCCTCGCCGACGAGGCCCGCCAGGCGCTGATCCACGCCCCCGGCGGCACCATCGGCTACCGCAACATCGCCGTGAGCACCGGCACCGCCGCCGCGCCCGCCGCCGTCGCCACGCCCTCTGCCACCGCTACGCCTGCCGCC
>CAXSES010000286.1:0-2630 GCA_964236225.1 uncultured Acetobacteraceae bacterium | reverse complement strand
TTCGGCCGCGACACCGCCCGAGGCAGGCGCGTCAGGGACCATGGCGGCGGCCATGCCCGCCGCCGCCGGCACGCCCCCGACAGGCACGTCCGCCCTGGCCGCAGCGCCGCCGGCCGCCACCGCCGCTGCCTCCGCCGCCGCTCCGGGCACGGCTCCCGCCGTCCCGGTCGTCCCGACCCCCACCGGCGCCGGCGGCTACGGCGCGACCCCGGCCATGGCGCTCGCCCCTGCGGCGACGCCGGCGGGCGCCAGCCGCGTGACCCTGCGCCTGCCCGACCCCCTGAAGCTCGACGCGGCGCTGGCCGCCCTGCGCGCCATCCCGCAATCCACGCCGGGCGAGTTCGCCGTCGGCGGCGCGCCGGACGGCCTGGTGACGCTCACGCTGCAGCCCGCGGCGCTGCGTGCCCGGGCGCGGGCCGCGGTGGAGCAGTCGATCGAGATCGTGCGCCGCCGCATCGACGGCTCGGGCGTCGCCGACCCGCAGATCACCCGCCAGGGCGAGGACCGCATCGTCGTCGAGCTGCCCGGCGTCACCGACCCCAACCGCATCCGCGACCTGCTCGGCCAGACCGCCAAGATGAGCTTCCGCCTCGTCGACGAGAAGGCCAACCCCGCCGCGCCGCCGCCCGGCGAGGACAGCCTGCCGATGGCCGAGGGTCCCAACAACGGCCCGAGCGGCACGCGCATCGTGGTCAGCCGCCACGCCGACGTGGACGGCGCGTCGCTCACCAACGCGACGCCCGCGCAAAGCTCGCAGGATGGGCGGTGGGAGGTCAACTTCGTGCTCGACAGCGCCGGCGGCCGCCGCTTCGCCGACGTCACCCGGGCCAATGTCGGCCACCGCTTCGCCATCGTGCTCGACAACAAGGTCATCAGCGCCCCGGTGATCCAGTCCGTGAT
Organism: uncultured Acetobacteraceae bacterium; assembly: GCA_964236225.1. Taxonomy (GTDB): domain Bacteria; phylum Pseudomonadota; class Alphaproteobacteria; order Acetobacterales; family Acetobacteraceae; genus CAXSEF01. The sequence continues at coordinate 1,730 of CAXSES010000286.1, read as the reverse complement.
CCCCGGCGGCTCAGGCCGGATCAGCGGCAGCTTCGACGCGCAGAGCGCCACCGACCTAGCCTTGCTGCTGCGCGCCGGCGCCCTGCCCGCGCCGCTCACCGTGATGGAGAGCCGCAGCGTCGGGCCGGAGCTGGGGGCGGACTCGATCCGGGCGGGCGCCCTGTCGCTGCTGGTGGGGCTGCTGCTCGTCGTCGGCTTCATGGGCACGTTCTACGGGCTGTTCGGCTGGCTCGCGAACATCGCGCTGGTGGCCAACCTGGTGCTGATGGTGGCGATCCTGTCGCTGTTCGGCGCGGTGCTGACGCTGCCGGGGATGGCGGGCATCCTGCTCACGCTGGGCATGGCGGTGGACGCCAACATCCTGATCAACGAGCGCATCCGCGAGGAGGCGCGCGCCGGGCGCACGCCGGCCAACGCCATGGAGGCCGGGTTCCGCCGCGCCTACTCCACCATCATCGACAGCAACGCCACCGCGCTGCTCGCCCACGTCATGCTGTTCGTGTTCGGCACCGGCCCGGTGCGCGGCTTCGCGCTGACCATCACAGTGGGGATCGTGACCACGCTGTTCACCGCGACAGTGCTGGCCAGGCTGCTGATGGTGAAGTGGTGGGCGCGGCGCAGGCCGGCGCTGCTGCCCGTCTGAAGAAAGAAAGGCCAGGGGCCCTGCCCCCAGTGCCTGGAAGCAGGGACCCCACCAAAGGCTCGCATTTCGAAACGATTCCCGAAGGTGCCTCCTTGGGCCTTCCCTTATGTGTGCCGGTCCAGGGGCGGCTCGCCCCTGGCGGGTCTGGGCAGAGCCCAGGCTTGCTTTCTCCGACGTCGAAGGTCCCGCGATGCTCACCCGCCCCCTGTTCCGTTTCGTGCGCGACGGCACGACGATCAAGTTCATGCGCGGCCGTTTCCTCGGCCTCGCGACCTCGGCCGTGCTGTCGCTGGCCTCGGTGTTCCTGTTCTTCTACCCGGGCCTGAACCTGGGCATCGACTTCAGGGGCGGCGTGGTGATCGAGGCGCGCACGCCCGGGCCTGCGGACTTCACCGCGCTGCGCGCCGCGCTGGCCGCGCAGGGCGTGCCTGCGGCGGGGCTGCAGCGATTCGGGGCGGCCGACGACGTGCTGCTGCGCCTGGACGCGCAGCCCAGCGACGCGGCGAACCAGGCGGAGACCGCGAAGGTGCGCGCCGCGCTGGAGCAGGCGGCGCCCGGGACGACGATCCTGCGCGCGGACGCGGTGGGCGCGTCGGTGTCGGACGAGCTGTTCCGCAACGGTCTGCTGGCGCTGGGCATCAGCCTGCTGATGATCATGGCCTACATCTGGATACGCTTCGAGTGGCAGTTCGCGGTCGGCGCGGTCGTGACGCTGCTGCTCGACGTGACCAAGACCATCGGCTTCCTGGCGATCACGCGCATCGAGTTCGACCTGGTGATGGTGGCCGCGATCCTGACGGTGATCGGCTACTCCACCAACGACAAGGTCGTGGTGTACGACAGGATGCGCGAGAACCTGCGCAAGTACCGCAAGATGGGCCTGCGCGAGCTGATCGACCTGTCGATCAACGAGACGCTGAACCGCACGCTGGCGACCTCGTCGACGGTGTTCCTGGCAGCCCTGCCGCTGGCGCTGTTCGGCGGCGCCACGCTGTCGGGCTTCGCCTGGGTGATGCTGTTCGGCATCGTGGTGGGCACGTCCAGCTCGATCTTCATCGCGGCGCCGATCCTGCTGCTGCTGGGCGAG
>CAXSES010000285.1:0-4386 GCA_964236225.1 uncultured Acetobacteraceae bacterium | reverse complement strand
CCCCCCTGGACCGGCTTTACTTAAGAGATCAGGACAAAACCGTCCGATCCGGCGCCGACAGGCGTCGCACAATCGGTTTTGTCCTGATCTCTCAAGTGATGGCCTCCAAAGGCGAGCCTTTGGCGGAGTTTGAGGCAGAGCCTCAACCTTGCCCGCCTTGCCGCCCGCACGGATGCGACGGCCAGGGTCGCGTGCCGCCGGGGTTGAGCTTCGGCTGCGAAAGGCGTTCAACCCTGCACGGGCGGGGGGCACCGGGCGGAGCCGGCGGTTGGCCTTGCCCACGCCACTTCGACGCCTGCGTCCCGACACGCTCGGCAGGAGAGCCAGGCCATGGTCCGTCTCACGCCGCTGCTGTTCCAGCCGATCGGCTTCCGCTCCGTCACCGCGCGCAACCGCGTGGCCGTGGCGCCGATGTGCCAGTACAGCGCCAACGACGGCCTGGGCTGGGACTGGCATATCCAGAATCTCGGCGCCAAGGCGATGGGCGGCGCGGGCATCGTGTTCACCGAAGCCACCCACGTCTCGGCCGACGCCCGTATCACCCACGGCTGCCTCGGCCTGTGGAACGACGAGCAGCAGGCGCTCCTGACGCGGCTGGCCGCGATCATCGCCTACTCCGGCGCGGTGCCCGGCATCCAGATCGCCCACGCCGGCCGCAAGGCCAGCAGCCAGCGCCCCTGGGAGGGCGGCAGGCCGATCCGGCCCGAGGACGGCGGCTGGCTGCCCTCAGCCCCCAGCGCGCTCGCGATCAGCGAGGACGCCGTCACGCCGCACGTGCTGAGCGAACCAGAGATCGCCGGGGTCGTGGCGCAGTTCGCCGCCACCGCGCGCCGCGCCCGCGAGGCCGGGTTCCGCATCGTCGAGCTGCACGCGGCGCACGGCTACCTGCTGCACAGCTTCCTCTCGCCCGCCTCCAACGTCCGCCGCGACCGCTACGGCGGCGACCTCGCCGGGCGCGCGAGGATGCTGATGGAGACCATCGACGCGGTGCGCGCCGAGTGGCCGGACGACCTGCCGCTGTTCGTGCGGCTGTCCTGCGTGGACTGGGTTCCCGGCGGGCTGGAGATCGCGGAGACGGTCGAGCTGGCGCGTATGCTGAAGGCGCGCGGCGACGTGGACCTGCTCGACTGCTCCGCCGGCGGCCTTCTACCCACGCAACAAATTCCCGCGCTGTTTCCGGGCTACCAGGTGCCGTTCTCCGAGGCGGTGCGCGCCACCGGCATCGCCACCGGCGCGGTCGGCCTGATCCGCGACCCGGAGCTGGCCGCCGAGATCGTGGCCAACGGCCGCGCCGACCTGGTGTTCGTGGCCCGTGCCGTGCTGGCCGACCCGAACTGGACCAACCACGCGGCCCGCGCCCTGGGCACCGCGGCCGCCGTGCCGCCCCAGTACCAGCGCGCGGTCCCGGGCTGAATGGCGCTGGCGCTCCGCCCCCGCCAGCCCCTGCCGCCTGCCGGGCGTGTCAGGCGCACGCCCGTGTCGGTCAGGACGTGGGCTGTGCTGGCGGCCTCCGTGCTCTGTCTGGGCGCGGCCGGCTGGGTCGGAGGGAGCCGCATCGCGGCTGGGTCCGTCTCGGCGCGCATCGCCGTCGAGGCGCCCGCGCCGGACGCGGTGGCAGGGGAGCCTTCCGGCCCTGCGCAGAGCCCGCGAGCCGCGACGCCCGGCTCCGTCCCGGGCGCGGCTCCGCGGCCGGCCGAACGCAGCCAGGTGCGCGAGGCGGTGGCGCAGCGGATCGACGCGCTGCACCGCAGGCTCAGGATCGCGCCGGCCGAGCAGGCGCTGTGGGATCAGTTCGCCGACACGATGCTGCGCGACGCCCTGGACTCCGAGGACAGGTTCAGGTCGCGCCAGTCGCAGTCCACGCTGGGCGCCGTCGAGGGCCTTGCGGCCCGGGCGCAGGCGGCGCAGGCGCGGGCCGACATGCTGGGGCACCTGTCCGCCAGCTTCCGTGCGCTCTACGAGGCGATGCCGCCCGACCAGCGCCTGCTGGCCGACCAGGTGTTCCGTCAGGCGCAGCGTCAGGAAGGCCGGCGCGGACCGACGCGGATGCAGCAGGACTGACGTTCGTGCTGGTGCTGGCCAAGGAAGACAAGGTTGAGGCTCTGCCTCAAACTCCGCCAGGGGAAGCTCCCCTGGACCGGCTTTACTTAAGGGAGGCCGGTCCAGGGCGGCTCGCCCTGGCGGGTCTGGGCAGAGCCCAGCCTTGCTCGCCCGACCGCGCATTGCGGGCGGCCCCGGCCGCGTCTATACCGCGCGCCTGCGCTGCCGGTCGGGATCGGCGGCACCATCACGGGAAGCCGCCATGAAGTCCGGGATTCACCCCGAGTACCACGAGATCACCGTCGTGATGACGGACGGGACGCAGTTCACGACCCGCTCTTGCTACGGCAAGGCGGGCGACACCATCCGTCTCGACATCGACCCGAAGTCGCACCCTGCCTGGACAGGCATCCAGCGCATGATGGACACCGGTGGCCAGGTGGCGAAGTTCAACAAGCGCTTCGCCGGCATCGGCACCCGCAAGTAGGGCGGCCGGCCGGCTCCGCCGCCGGGCCACGCCGCGGCACGCCTGTCGCGACCCACGAACTTCACGAGAAATCGATCGAGGCGCGGCGGCTCGCGAGGAGTGCCGAGCCCTTGATCGTGGCGCGCCACCTGCCCATCTCGGTGTGGTCCGAGGCGCCCGAACGGGGCCTCGGAAGACGAATGGATCGTCCCGTCAGGGAGGTCCGGCCCACAACCTTGCTCGTGCAGAAGGTACCATCATGACCTACGATCTTGCGCCGTTGTTCCGCACCGCGATCGGCTTCGACCGCCTCGCCCGCCTGGTCGACACCGCCACCGAGGCCGCCCCGGTGCCCGCCTACCCGCCCTACAACATCGAGAAGACCGGCGAGGACAGCTACCGCCTGACGATGGCGGTGGCCGGGTTCTCCGTGGCCGATCTCGACCTGGTCGTGCGCGACAACACCCTGGTCATCAGCGGCCGTGTCGCCGCCGACGCGCCGAAGCCGGAGATGCTGCACCGTGGCATCGCGGGCCGCGCGTTCGAGCGCCGCTTCGTGCTGGCCGATCATCTTGTGGTCGAGGGTGCCGATCTGCGGCACGGCCTGCTGCATGTCGGGTTGAGGCGCGTGGTGCCTGAGTCGATGCGGCCTCGTCACATCGCGATCGGCGCCGCGTCGGCGTCGGCGATCGCCAATGACGCCGGGGTGCAGACTCAGGCGGCCTGACCCGTCGAGTGTCGCTGGAAAGGCCGGGAGCGATCCCGGCCTTTCTGCACCCGGGGAGCGCCTCTCCGCTTCGCTGTCGCCGGGAGACTTCGTTGTTGCCGGGCGGCAGGTAGCATTCGCAGATGGCATTCTCCGTGTCGATCGCGCAGGGAGTTTGCCAGGTGTGGCAAGCAGGGTTGATGCTCTGCCAGGAACTCGTCCTGGAGTTCCGGTCCTGCAGTGGATCGGTTCCCGGGGGCCTGGCCTTTGGCGGCCCCAGGTAGAGTCCGGACCTGCTCGTTGCTGCCTTGCCCTGCTGCGAGGCTTGTGCGCGTGAGTCGGTCTTTATTGCCGGCGCAGCCCATTGCCGGCCTCGATGCGTGACAGCCGATGATCTGTCTTGACCCGTCGCGCGGCACTGCCGCATATCCGCCCTTTGACAGTGACGCCCTGCGCCGGACAGACGCCGCGCGCCAAAGAGAACAGTCCAATGACGCTGCCCCTGATGCCGAAGGCCACCGCGGTGTGGCTGATCGAGAAGACCGCTCTGACCTTCACCCAGATCGCCGATTTCTGCGGCATGCACCCGCTCGAGGTCCAGGCGATCGCGGACGGCGAGGTGGCGCAGGGCATCGTGGGCTACGACCCGGTCGCCAACGTCCAGCTCACCAACGACGAGATCGCGCGCTGCGAGAAGGACGACGCGCTGCGCCTGAAGCTGGTGCCGGCGGCTAACGTGGTGACCAAGCGGTCGCGGGGCGCGCGCTACACCCCGGTGGCCAAGCGCAACGACCGCCCCGACGCGATCGCCTTCGTGCTGCGCAACTACCCGCAGCTCACCGAGATCCAGGTGGTCAAGCTGCTCGGCACCACCAAGGACACCATCCAGAAGGTGCGCGACCGCCAGCACTGGAACAGCGCCAACATCAAGCCGCGCGACCCGGTGATCCTGGGCCTGTGCAGCCAGACCGACCTGAACGGCATGGTGCAGGCGGCCAATGACCGGCTGACCCGCGACGGCCTCGCAGTGCCGCCGCCGCCGGTGCCGGAGACCGAGGAGGCCGCCTAGCCTGCCCGCCCGGTCGTGCCGGGCGATCACCGCAGGCCGCCAGATGCAATGACCGGTTCAGCAGGAAAGCCAGGGGCTCTGCCCCCTATGCCTGGAGGCGGGGAC
>CAXSES010000284.1:2467-4389 GCA_964236225.1 uncultured Acetobacteraceae bacterium | reverse complement strand
TAAGTCGTGGTTTCCAAAGGCGAGCCTTTGGCGGGGTCCCCGCCTTGAAGCATGGGGGGCAGAGCCCTTGCCTGCCTGGCCGCGCTCAAGACCGAGGCCGGTCCCGCCCGTTCCGTGGCGCGCGCCTCGACCCCATCTGGCAGCCATGGAGCCCCTCGCCCTCTACATCCACTGGCCGTTCTGCCTGGCCAAGTGCCCCTACTGCGACTTCAACAGCCACGTCCGCGACGTCCTCCCGCAGGCCCGCTTCGCCGCGGCGCTGCGCCGCGAGCTGGCGTGGGAGGCCGCCCGGCTCGGGCGGCGCCCGCTCGGCTCGATCTTCTTCGGCGGCGGCACCCCGAGCCTGATGGCGCCGGAGACGGTGGCGGCGCTGGTCGCGGACGCCCGCGCGCTGTTCGACCCGCTGCCCGACCTGGAGGTCACGCTCGAGGCCAACCCCACCAGCGTGGAGGCCGGCCGGCTCGCCGCGTTCCGCGAGGCCGGCGTGAACCGCGCCTCTCTGGGCGTGCAGAGCCTGTCCGACGCGGCGCTGGCGTCGCTCGGGCGCAGGCACTCCGCCCGCGACGCGCTCGCCGCGCTGGAGGTCGCCCGCGGCATCTTCCCCCGCCTCTCGTTCGACCTGATCTACGCCCGCCCCGGCCAAACCCTGGCGGACTGGCGGGCGGAGCTGCGGGCGGCGCTCGCGCTGGCCGCCGACCACCTCTCGCTCTACCAGCTCACGATCGAGCCAGGCACCGCGTTCGAGGCGCTGCACCGCCGCGGCGAGCTGGTGCTCCCCGAGGGCGAGGACGCCGCGGCGCTCTACGAGGCCACGGCGGAGGAGGCGGCCCGCTTCGGCCTGCGCCCCTACGAGGTGTCGAACTACGCGCGGGCGGGGGCGGAAAGCCGCCACAACCTGGCGTACTGGCGCTACGCCGACTACGCGGGGATCGGCCCGGGCGCCCACGGCCGGGTCAGCCTGGCGGACGGCACGCTGCTGGCCACGCGGCGCCACCGCGCGCCGGAGGTCTGGGCCGGGCGCGTCGAGCGCTCTGGGCACGGCAGCCAGGGCGAGGTCGCGGTCACGCCGCGCGAGCGGGCGCGCGAGATGCTGCTGATGGGCCTGCGCCTCGACGAGGGGATCGGCGAGGCGCGGTTCGCGTCGCGCACCGGCATGGCGCTGGACGAGGCGGTCGAGCTGGACGTGCTCGACCAGGCGATCGCCGCCGGCTACGTCGAGCGCGGCGGCGGCGTGCTGCGGGCCACCCCCGAGGGGCGACTGCGCCTGGACGCGCTCCTGGTCGCGCTGGTCGCGTGACGCCTCGCGGCGTGCCGCAGGCCTCGACGGATGCGCGTCCGGGGCGCCCGCTCCCGGCGGGCTTCCGCTCGCAGGCCACGGGACGGGGTCCGGCCCCGCGAACCGGGACATCCCTCCTTCCTCCGTCGACTTGACGGCGGCGTTTGCTGCGGCAATACCATGATGGGCGCAGTCAGGTCGCTCGCCGTGCACACTCGTCACGCAAACCCCGCTCAGTACCGGGATGTGCATTCCATGCGACCCGGCCTTTGCCTGGAACCCGGACACGGGACAGGTCATCGGGATGGCGGGCCGTGAACGACGTCGCCGTCCGGCATCAGTGGCCGCCGGTCGCGCAGGAACCGGTCTCCTGACGAGGGCTGGCATCTTTATCCCGGGCGCCGACAGTGGCACGCCGGCCGACACCATCAACGAGGCTATCGATGCCGAATTCTGACTTGGACGCCCACGACGTCGCGTCCCAGGAACCCGCCTCGCCACCTGCGCAGACCAGTCCGCACCAGGATGCCGCCGAACCCAGCCTTCCGTCGCGGAGCCTCGCGGCGAACGATCCCGACCCGCTTCCGCCAAGGGCGAAGCCGACCCGACGCAGGAAGCCCGACGACGCTTCCTCGGCCGACGCGCC
>CAXSES010000284.1:0-2367 GCA_964236225.1 uncultured Acetobacteraceae bacterium | reverse complement strand
GGCTCCGGCCGCGCCCGCGCCGAAGGCTGGCGCGGACCCGGGCAGGCCGCTGACGATCAGCGCGTCCGATGCGGCGCTGGCCATCGTCAACCCCCACCCGATCCGGGCCAACGACCGGCCGGACGGCTATCTCTATCACCTCACCTCGCCGCAGGAGGCGAGGGTGCTGCTGCAATCGGGCCTGCCCTGCAGCTTCGACGACCCGATCATCCTGACCGAGCGCGGCGGCATCCCCTACTGGATGTCCGTGCTGGCCGAGGATTTCGACGACATCCTCGACGGCCCGGCCGCGGTGACGGTGCTGCGGGTGCGGCGCCGCGCCGTGCAGAACGCCCTCGAATCCGACGCGGACAGCAGCCGCGCGGCCCAGGCTCCCTGCTACCTGCTGACCGGCGTGTCCGGCCTCCCGCCCATCCCCGCGCCGGTCGCCCCTCCCCTGCTCCGCGCCAGGCCCGCCGCCCCGGCCGGCGACGCGGCGGAGCCCGGCCCAGGGGTCGAGACCCCCGGCACGGTCAAGTGGTACAACCCGCGCAAGGGCTTCGGCTTCATCACGCCCGGCAGCGGCGGGAAGGACGTGTTCGTGCACGCCTCGACCCTGGAGCGCGCCGGCCTCGCCCAGCTCGTCGACGGCCAGAGCGTGCGGATGCAGGTCATCCAGGGTGCGAAGGGTCCGGAGGCCGCGAGCCTCGCCCTGGCATGACGATTCCGTGCGGCTGGATCGCGGCGCATCGGCATGCCCTCCCGTCCGGTCTGCATCACCGCCACAGGACATGACCGGACACCCGGCCGCGCGTGGGTCTAGCGGGCGGGCGCCGCGGTCTTCATGATCTCGGAGTCGTGTCGAATCCTGCCATCCTCGGTGACGTCGAATCGCTCGTCCTGCCGTTGCGTCGCGAGGCCCATGGCGGCCAGACGCTCCAGGCAGTTGCCATCCTTGAGGCCGGGCGGCCTGCCGGCCGCGTCGCACACGCACAGGCGGTGCAGGGCCGAACGGCAGCACGTCTCCAGATACGGCTCGTTCCACATCGCGCGGGCTCCCCGAAAGCCCGATCCCTTACACCCGTGCCCCGGAAGGGTCGACCTGGCTTGCCCCGGCGTGAGAAGCAAGGTCGAGGCTCCGCCTCAAACTCCGCCAAAGGCTCGCCTTTGGAATCCATCACTTAAGTTGCGCCGGGTCCAGGGGCGGCTCGCCCCTGGCGGGTCTGGGCAGAGCCCAGCGCTTCCTGCCGGCTCCGCCCCGAGACCCCGAGGATGACGCGCGTGTCCGTCGCCGATCTCGCGATGCCCCTGATGCGCCGGCTCGACCCGGAGCGCGCGCATGGCTGCGCGCTCCTCGCCCTGCGGCTCGGCCTTGGCGGGACGGCGGCGCTGCCCGCGGACCCTGCCCTGGAGGTCACGGCGCTGGGCCGCCGCTTCCGCACGCCGATCGGCCTGGCGGCCGGCTTCGACAAGAACGGCGTCGCGGTGGCGGCGCTGATGCGGCTCGGCTTCGGCTTCGTGGAAGCCGGGACCGTCACGCCCAGGCCGCAGCCGGGCAATCCCAGGCCCAGGCTGTTCCGGCTGCTGGAGGACCAGGGCGCGATCAACCGGTTCGGGTTCAACAACGACGGCGTCGAGGCCCTGCTCGCCCGGGTCGCCCGCCAGGGCACGCTGCCCGCCCCCCTCGGGATCAACATCGGCATCAACAAGGACGGCGCCGACCCGGAGGCGGACTACCCGCTCCTCGTCTCGCGCGTCGCTCCCCACGCGGACTACGTCGCCCTCAACATCTCCTCGCCCAACACCCCTGGGCTGCGCAGCCTCCAGTCGGGCGAGCGCATCCGCGCCATCCTCGCCGCGATCGCGCGGTCCTGCCCGCAGCGCCCCAGGCTGCTGATCAAGCTCTCCCCGGACCTGTCGGACGAGGAGCTGCGCGAGGCCGTGGACGCCGCCCTGGACGGCCACGTCGACGGCCTCATCATGTCCAACTCGACCCTGTCCCGCCCGCCGGGACTGCGCAGCCGCGACGGCGCCCAGCCCGGCGGCCTGTCGGGCCGGCCGCTGCGCGAGCGCGCCCTGCGGATGCTCCGCGCCACGCGGCGGCTCACGCGGGGCAGGATCGTCCTGGTCGGCTGCGGCGGCATCGGCTCTGGGCGCGACATCCTCGATCGCGTGCGGGCCGGCGCGAACCTCGTCCAGATCTACACCGCGTTCTCCTACGCCGGCCCGCCGCTGCTGCCTCGCCTCGCGGCCGAGCTGTCCGAGGCACTCCACGCCGACGGCCTCGCGAGCGTCGCAGAGGCGTGCGGGATGGACGCCTAGGGCGGCAAGGCGGCAAGCAAGGCTGGGCTCCCCCTCCGCTGGCCATTCCAATGGCCCAAGCGGGCC
>CAXSES010000283.1:2666-4395 GCA_964236225.1 uncultured Acetobacteraceae bacterium | reverse complement strand
GGGGCGAGCCGCCCCTGGACCCGGCACAACTTGAGGAAGCCGGTCCAGGGGGGCTCCCCCTGGCGGGGTTTGGGGCAGAGCCCCAACCTTGCCTGCCCGGCGCCGGCATGACGCCGCGTCGTGTGCTGCGCGTCGCCGCCTGGGTCGCGGCCGTGCTGCTGGCGATCCCGGTCCTGGTCGTCGCCACGATCCTGGTCGTGGCCAACACCGCGCCCGGCCGCCGCCTGATCGAGCGCGAGGCCAACGCGCTCACCGGCGGCACGGTGGTGCTCGACGGGCTGGGCGGGCGCTTCCCAGACCGGCTGCGCCTCGCCCACGCCGAGCTGCGCGACGCCGACGGCGTGTGGGTGAGCCTGGACCGCCTGGCGCTGGACTGGTCGCCGCTGCGCCTGCTGTCGCGCGACGCCTGGATCGACAGGCTCGACGTCGACGCGGTGCGGCTGGACCGGCTGCCGGCCCCCGCCGCGCCCGCGCAGCCCGCGAAGCCGGGCTCGTTCAGCCTGCCTGTGCGCGTGGACGTGGCGGCGCTGCACGTCCTGCGCCTCACCCTGGGCCAGCCGGTGGCGGGAGTCGCCGCCGTGGCGGAGGTCGCGGGCGACGCGCACCTCGCCTCGCTCAGCGAGGGCGACGGCAGCGTGAGCGTCACACGCATCGACAGCCCCGGCACCTACAGGGCGAGCGGCCGCATCGGGCCGGGCTCGCTCCAAGCCACGCTGGATGCCGAGGAGCCGCCCGACGGCCTGGCGTCGAGCGTGGCGCACCTGCCCGACCTCGGCGCGCTCACGCTGCACGCCGCGCTGTCCGGCCCGCGCACCGCGGAGGCCACTGTGCTGGCGCTGCGGGCGGGCGAGCTGCGCGCCGACGCGCACGGCACGCTCGACCTCGCCAGCCGCAGCGCCGACCTCGCGCTGAGCGCCACCGCCCCGGCGATGAATCCCGCGCCCGGCCTGTCCTGGCAGGGCGTGTCGCTGCAGGCGCGCAGCCGCGGGCCGTTCGCCACGCCGGAGGCCACGGGCCACCTCGACGTCGCCGGGGTCAGGGCGGGCGGCGCGTCGCTGGGCCGGCTGCTCGCCGACGTCGCGGGAGACCGCGGCCATGTCGGCCTCAGGGCCAGCGCCACCGGGCTGCGCGTCCCCGGCCCGAAGCCGGAGCTGCTGGAGGCGGCGCCGCTGCTGCTCACCGCCGACGCGCAGCTCGACGACCCGGCGCGGCCGGTGGCGTTCACGCTGTCGCACCCGCTGCTCGACGCCCGCGGCACCGCGAGGACCGGCGGCGACCTCGCGGCGGCGGTGCACCTGGTGCTGCCGGCGCTCGCGCCGCTGGCGGCGGCGGGCGGCGTGGACATCCAGGGCCACGCCGCGCTGGACGCCACAGCATCGCGCCCCGCCGCCTCCGGGGAGAGCAACGCCGCGCCGCCGCCGATGCGGATCGGGCTCGACGGCACGGTCGCGATCACCGGCGGGCTGGCCCCGGTGCCGGCGCTGATCGGCGAGGGCGGCACGCTGTCGGCGCAGGCCGTGCTCGACGGCGCGGACATCACTCTGGACCACGCCACGGTGAACGGCCGCGCGCTGCACGTCGCGGCGAACGGCACAGACCGGGCGGGCGTGCTGGAGCTGGACTGGACCGTGGCGCTCGCGGAGCTGGCGGCGCTCACCCCGAAGCTGTCCGGCGACGTCGCCGCCAAGGGGCACGTGTCGGGCACGCTGCCAGGGCAGGGCACGCGGCC
>CAXSES010000283.1:0-2566 GCA_964236225.1 uncultured Acetobacteraceae bacterium | reverse complement strand
CCCGCGCCCGAAGCCATCCCGCCCGCGGCCCAGGCGGCCCCTGGCGGCCTCGTCGTCACCGCGACCGCCGACGGCACCGTCGCCGCGCAGGGCGTGCCGCGCGGCCCGGTGCACCTCGCCGTGGAGGCGCGCGGCCTGCCCGCCGCGCCCGACGCCACCATCACCGCCTCCGGACGCTTCGACGGCGCGCCGATCGCGCTCGACGTCGCCGCGCAGAAGCGCCCCGACGGCACGCTGCACGCCACGATCCGCAAGGCGGAGTGGAAGAGCGCCCAGGCCAGCGCCGACGTGACCCTGGCGCCCGGCGCGAAGCTGCCGGTGGGCACGGTGGATCTGCGCATGACCCGCCTCGCCGACCTGGAGCCTCTGCTGCACCAGGCGGTGCGCGGCGCGCTCACCGCGAGGATCGACATGGCATCCGGCAGCGGGGCGCCCGGCAGCGCAACGCCCCCTGCCCAGGCCCAGGGCGGCGGGGGCGCGCCGCAGGCCCGCATCGACGTGCAGGGCCGCGACCTCGGCCTCGGCGCCAACGGCGTCGCCCGCCTCGCCGTGACCGGCTCCGTGCAGAATTCCGCCGCCAGCCCCGTCATCGCCCTGAAGCTGGACGCCGCCGGCCTTCAGGCCGGCGCGATCACCGGCGCGCTCCAGCTCGACGCCGCCGGCCCGCAGGACGCACTGGCGCTGCGCCTCGCCACGACCCTGCACAACGTCGCCGGCGACGACGCGCAGGCCCAGGCCCAGGCCCTGCTCGACCTGCCCGCGAAGACCGTGGTGCTCCGCACGCTGGCCGCGAGCGCCAAGGGCGAGCAGCTCCGACTCGTCGCCCCCGCGAAGCTCACCTTCGCCCCCGCCGTCGCCGTGGACCGCCTGCGCCTGGCGCTCGGCGAGGCCACGGTGGACCTGGCCGGCCGCCTCAGCCCGACGCTAGACCTCACCGCGAGCGTGCACAACGTCACCCCGGCGCTGGCAAAACCGTTCGCGCCCACGCTCGACGCCTCCCTCCTCGACGCCCAGGGCCGGATCGACCTGGACGCCCGCCTCGCCGGCACGCCCGCCGCGCCCACCGGCACGGTCAAGCTCGCGGCCACGGGAATGCGCCTGCGCACCGGCCCCGCCGCCAGCCTGCCGCCCGCCACCCTGGCCGCCGCCGCCCAGCTCGCCGGCGGCGCGGCCCGCCTCGACGCCCGCCTCGACGCCGGCCCCAAGGTCAGGCTCGCCGTCACCGGCCAGGCCCCCCTCGGCGCCGGCCCGCTCGCGCTCGCGGCGCGCGGCAGCGTGGACCTCTCCGTCGCCGACCCGATCCTGACCGCGGGCGGCCGGCGCGTGCTCGGCCAGCTCACGCTCGACACCACGCTCGCCGGCACCGCCGCAGCACCCCGCATCGCCGGCACCATCCGCCTCGACCGCGGCGAGGTGCAGGACTTCGCCCAGGGGGTGCACCTGACCGAAATCACCGCGCTGGTCGAGGCCGCAGGCGACACGCTTCGCCTCGCCAGCCTGTCCGCGAAGGCGGGGCAGGGCACCATCACCGGCAGCGGCACGGTGGGCATCCTCGCCCCCGGCCTGCCCGTCGACCTGCGCATCCGCGCCGCCAACGCCCGCCCGCTGTCGAGCGACCTGCTGACCGCAGTGCTCGACGCCAACCTCACCGTGCGCGGCCAGGCGAAGACCCGCCTCGACGCCGGCGGCACCGTCACCATCCGCTCCGCCTCGATCAACGTGCCCAGCAGCCTGCCCACCAGCGTCGCCAAGCTCGACGTCATCCGCCCGGGCGACAGGCCGCCCGCCGCCGCCACCGGCCCCGCGCTGCTGGTCGGCCTCGACCTCACCGCCGACGCGCCAGGCCAGGTCTTCGTGCGCGGCCACGGCCTCGACGCCGAGCTGGGCGGCAGGCTGCACGTCGGCGGCACCTCCGCCGCGCCGCAGATCTCGGGCGGCTTCGACCTGCGCCGCGGCAGCTTCAGCCTCGCCGGCACCACGCTGAACTTCAGCCGCGGCCGGGTCGGCTTCGACGGCACCGGCGTCAACAACAGGATCGACCCGACGCTCGACTTCCAGGCCGACACCACCGCGGGCAACGTCACGGCCTCCCTCAAGGTCGGCGGCTACGCGGACGCCCCGAGGATCAGCCTCTCCTCCAGCCCAGAGCTGCCGCAGGACGAGGTCCTCGCCCGCCTGCTGTTCGGCCAGAGCCTCAAGCAGCTCAGCCCGTTCCAGATCGCGGCCATCGCGGGCGCGCTCGCCGACCTGTCCGGCGTCGGCGGCGGCGTCGACCCGCTGTCGCGCGTGCGCAAGGGCCTCGGGCTGGACCGCCTCTCTCTCGGCTCCTCGGCCACCGGCAACGGCGCCAGCGTCGAGGCCGGCCGCTACGTCGCAAAGGGCGTCTACGTCGGCGCCAAGCAGGGCACCAGCGGCGGCACCCAGGCCCAGGTCCAGGTCGACCTCACCCGACGCCTCAAGCTCCAGACCACCATCGGCACCGGCGGCGGCACCCCCGCCACGGGGATCACCCCGGACAACGACCCGGGGAGCAGCGTCGGGCTGAAATACCAGTTCGAGTACTGAA
>CAXSES010000282.1:0-4404 GCA_964236225.1 uncultured Acetobacteraceae bacterium | reverse complement strand
GGGGGGCTTCCCCCCTGGCGGGTCTGGGCAGAGCCCAGCCTCGCTTGCCTTGCAGGGCGCTTGGTCCGCCGTCGCGCGCCGCGTCCCGGCCGTGCCAGGATGGCGCCATGAACATCCTGTCCATCCAGTCCTGGGTCGCCTACGGCCATGTCGGCAACGCCAGCGCGATGTTCCCGCTGCAGCGCCTCGGCGCAGAGGTGTGGGCGGTCAACACCGTGCAGTTCTCCAACCACACCGGCTACGGGCACTGGACCGGGCAGGTGTTCGCGCCCGACTCCGTCACCGCGCTGGTGGACGGCATCGCGGCCCGCGGCGTGCTGGGCGGCTGCGACGCAGTGCTGTCCGGCTACATGGGCGACGCGGGCACCGGCGAGGCGGTGCTGGACGCGGTGCGCCGGGTGCGCGCCGTCAACCCCGCGGCCCTGTACTGCTGCGACCCGGTGATCGGCGATGCGGACACCGGCGTCTACGTGCGTCCCGGCATCGCGGAGCTGCTGCGCGAGCGCGCGGTGCCGGTGGCGGACATCCTCACGCCCAACCGCTTCGAGCTGGAGCTTCTCGCCGGGCTGCCCTGCGGCAGCGTCGTCGAGGCCGCCGCCGCCGCCCGGGCGCTGCGCACGCGCATGGCGCAGGGCCCGGATGGAGGCGGCGGCACACCCGCGGTGCTCGTGACCAGCCTGGACGGGGCGGACACCCCTGCCGACGCGCTGGACCTGCTCGCGGTCGGCCCGGACGGGGGCTGGCGGCTGCGCACCGAGCGACTGGACCTCGCGGTGAACGGTGCGGGCGACGCGATCGCGGCGCTGTTCCTGTTCCACATGCTGCGCGAGGGCTCCGCCCGCCTGGCGCTGGAGCGGGCGGCGAGCGCGGTGGCGGGGATGCTGCGCCACACGCTGCGCTCGGGCTTGCGCGAGATCGCGCTGGTGGCGGCGCAGGACGAGTTCGTGCAGCCCTCGCGGATGCTGGTGGCGGAGCCGTGCTGAGGGCCGGCGCAGGCAGGCAAGGTTGGGGCTCTGCCCCAAACCCCGCCAGGGGGAGGCCCCCTGGACCGCCTTCCTTAAAGAAAGCCGGTCCAGGGGGGGCTTCCCCCCTGGCGGGTCTGGGCAGGGCCCAGCCTTGCTTCCTCCCCTTCAAGCTCTCTCACGCCTTTGCGTCACGCCCGCTTTACGCCTTCGTCTCGTCGCGATCGTGCCGTAAGCCTGTGGCCTTGCGACTGCGCCCGAGGGGCGCCGGGATGGGTGAATGACCGTATTGCAGATCTACCGCCGCGTGCTTGGGCTGCTGGCGGGCGACCGTCGGCTCGCGATCGTGCTCGGCCTGGCCAACATCGTCGTGGCCGGGCTGCAGTTCCTCGACCCCGTGCTGTTCGGCCGCGTCGTCGGCCTGCTCTCCGCCTCGGACCGGCTGCCGCACGACCAGCTCTGGCAGCGTGCGGCGACGCTGATCGTGGTGTGGCTCGCCGTGGGCGCCGCCGGGATCGGCGCCAACATGCTTGTGGCGCTGCACGCGGAGCGCATGGCGCACCGCAACCGCCTGGCGGCGATGAGCCGCTGCTTCAGCCACGTGATCTCGCTGCCGCTGTCGTTCCACGGCGACAGCCACTCCGGCCGCCTGATGAAGATCATGCTGGGCGGCTCGGACGCGCTGTTCTCGGTGTGGCTGCAGTTCTTCCGCGAGCAGCTCGCGACCTACGTCGCGGTGATCGTGCTGCTGCCGATCACCATGCTGATGAACTGGCGGCTGTCGCTGTCGCTGCTGGTGCTGGTGGTTCTGTTCGTGACACTGACGCTCGTGGTGGTGCGACGCACCGAGACAGGACAGAAGCAGGCCGAGCAGTACCAGGGCGCGCTCGCCGGCACCGCGCAGGACGCACTGGCCAACGTCATGGTGGTGCAGTCCTTCGGGCGCCTGGCCTCGGAGAGCCGGCGCTTCGGGCAGATCATGGAGCAGGTGATCCGCTACCAGTTCCCGGTGCTGAACTGGTGGGCGATGGTCAACGTGCTGACCCGCGCCGCCAGCACGCTGGCGGTGATCTCGATCGTGCTGATCGGCACCCTGCTGCACCTGGAGGGCCGCGCCACGATCGTCGAGATCGTCTCGTTCATGGGGTTCGCGACCCTGCTGATCGGGCGGCTGGAATCCGCGGTCGCGTTCTCCTCGCGGCTGTTCATGCAGGCGCCCGGGCTTGGCGAGTTCTTCAAGGTGCTTGACGCGCGCAGCTCGGTGCCGGACCACCCCGACGCGCGCGAGCTGCAGGCCCCGCGCGGCGAGGTCGCGTTCGAGGAGGTGGCCTTCGCCTACCCGGGCGGACCGCGCATCCTCAACGACGTCAGCTTCGTGGCCAGGCCCGGCATGTCGGTGGCGCTCGTGGGCCAGACCGGCGCCGGCAAGTCCACGGCGATGAACCTGCTTCAGCGCCTGTGGGACCCGGTGGCCGGCACGATCCGCATCGACGGCCAGGACCTGCGCGAGGTCAGCCTGGAGAGCCTGCGCCGCTCGATCGGCGTGGTGTTCCAGGAAAGCATGCTGTTCAACCGCTCGATCATCGAGAACCTGCGCATCGGCGCGCCCGAAGCCAGCGACGAGGAGGTCGAGCGCGCCTGCCGCCTGGCCGACGCGCACGAGTTCATCGTCCGCCAGCCGAACGGCTACGACACCGTGGTCGGCGAGCGCGGCACCACGCTGTCGGGCGGCCAGCGCCAGCGCCTCGCCATCGCGCGCGCCGCTCTGAAGAACCCGCCGATCCTGATCCTGGACGAGGCGACCAGCGCGCTGGACGCGGCCACGGAGGCGCGCGTGTCGCGGGCGATGACGGCGCTGATGCGCGGGCGCACGACCTTCATCATCGCGCACCGCCTGTCCACCGTGCGCGAGGCCGACGTGATCCTGGTGTTCGAGGGCGGCGAGGTGGTCGAGCGCGGCAGCTTCGACGCCCTGCTGGCGCGCAACGGCCGCTTTGCCGAGCTGGTGGCCACCCAGCTCGCCGGAGGCGCCACCCAGCAGGCGGCCGAGTAGCGCCGGCCAGCGGTTGCGGCCCGCCCGTCGCCGATCCGCCCGACAGGGGTGGCGCCGCCGGGTTGTGCAGGTGCGAACCGACCGTTTGAACACGGGCACGGTTGCGGCGCATGCTCGCTGATCGTTCATGCTCTTCGGGAGGGTTCCATGACGGTCGCCTGCATTCTCAAGCACAAGGGCAGCGAGGTCGCCCACGTCGCGCCGACCGACAGCATCGCCGTGGTGTCGGCGCTCCTGGCTGCGCGGCGGATCGGCGCGGTTCTGGTGCTGGACACGGCGGGTCAGCTTCTGGGCATCGTCAGCGAGCGTGACATCGTCCGGGCGCTGGCCGGGCAGGGCACGGCCACGCTGGAGATGACCGCGGCGCAGCTGATGACGTCCTCGCTGTTCACCGTGACGCCCGCCACCACCGTCGCCGAGGCCATGACCCTGATGACGGCGAACCGGGTACGCCACCTGCCGGTGCTGCGGGACGGAGCGCTTGCCGGGCTGGTGAGCATCGGCGACATCGTCAAGACGCGGATCGAGCAGCAGGCGCACGAGGTCGACAGCCTGCGCGCCTACGTCTCCGGCGGGGTCTAGCCGGTCCGCCCCGGCAGGGCAGGCGGGACCGCCCTGCCGGATCGTGGCGGCTCCTGCGGCGGCCGGGCGTGCCGATGGTGTTCCTGTGACCGCCGCACAAAGAGATGACTGTTTCGCGGGCGAGGCGGTAGCATCGGGGTCGCAACGAGAGGACACGGACCCATGGCGATCCCGGCCAACGCATCCCGCTTCCGCACGCCCGGCCTTCTGTCGGAATTCCGCGCCTTCATCATGCGCGGCAACGTCGTCGACCTCGCCGTCGGCATCATCATCGGCGCGGCGTTCACCGCCATCGTGCAGAGCCTGGTCAAGGACATCTTCACCCCGCTGATCGGATTGCTGGTCGGCGGCATCGATTTCAGCAACATCTTCGTCGTGCTGAAGGGCGCGCCCGCCGCCACGCTCGCGGAGGCCGTGCAGAAAGGCGACGTCACCCTCAATGTCGGCGTGTTCCTCAACGCCGTCATCTCGTTCGTCATCGTGTCGGCCGCGGTCTTCGGCATCATCAAGCTGCTGTCGATGATGCAGCGCCGACAGGCAAGCGACGAGACGCTGCCGCCCACGGTCACCGAACAGCTGCTCGCCGAGATCCGCGACGAGCTGCGGGGCGCGAAGACAGGCATGGCGCCAGACGCTGGTCCCTGAAGCAGGCAAGGCCGGGGCGTCCACCCAGGCCCGCCATTCCCGAAGCCTCTGAGCATTCGCCCCTAGGTCCAGGCTTCCGAAGGCCTGGCCTTTGGCGGATGAGGCAGCGCCTCACCCTATGCTGGCTGTCTCATGCCAGCAGCCCTGAGCCTGGACCTGTAA
>CAXSES010000281.1:3257-4418 GCA_964236225.1 uncultured Acetobacteraceae bacterium | reverse complement strand
CCGGCCGCCGCGCCCGCGCCCGCCGGCTGGTCCTGCGGGGCGGCGTCCGCTGGGATGATGGCACGCAACTGGGTGGCGAGCGCCGCCAGCTCCGGGCCGGTCTTGGCGACCACGCGCTCCACGCCGCGCAGGCGCTCGCGGTCATGGGCGTCGAGGTCCTTCGAGGTCACGACCACCACCGGGATGCCGCGCCACGCCTCGCGCTCGCGCAGCGCCTTGAGGAAGCCGAACCCGTCCAGCTCCGGCATCACCAGGTCGAGCAGGACCAGCGACGGCACGATGCGCGCCACCGACTCCAGCCCGAGCCGGCCGTTCTCGGCGGTGGCCACCGACCAGCCGGCGCGGGTCAGCATGGCCTCCAGCCGGCCGCGGCTGATCTCGTCGTCGTCGACCACCAGGGCGTGGCCGCCCGGCGACTGGCCGCGGAAACGCTCCATGACCAGGCGGAGCGCGTCCCACTGCACAGGCTTGGCGAGGAAGTCCTCCGCGCCGAGCGAGGCGGCGAGGCTGGGCTCGTTGACGAAGCTGATCATCACCACGGGGGTCTCCGCCAGCTCCGGCTCCGCCTTGATCGCGGCCAGCACAGACCAGCCATCCATCTGCGGCATCATCACGTCGAGCAGGATCACGCGCGGCCTCAGCGCGCGGGCCAGGGCGAGGCCGGAGCGCCCGTCGGCGGCGGAGCGCACCGCGAAGCCCTCCCTGTGCAGGAAGCGTGTGAGCAGGTCGCGGGTCGCGGGATCGTCGTCGACCACGAGCACGCAGTCCGCGGTCGCGACCTCCTCCTCGCCGGCCTCCGCGTCGTCGCCGTCGCTCGCGGCCTCGCGGTAGGTCGCCGGCACGCGCAGCGTGAAGACGGAGCCGCGCCCGGGCTCGCTGGCGACCGAGACGTCGCCGCCGAGCAGGTGGGCGAAGCCCTGGGTGATGGCGAGGCCGAGGCCGGTGCCGCCGTACTGACGGGTGGTGGACTCGTCGGCCTGGCTGAATCGCTCGAACAGTCGCCCGACCTGCTCCTCGGTCATGCCGATGCCGCTGTCGCGCACGGCGAAGCTCAGCCAGTCGCGCCCGCCGTTCGCCTCCGCCTCGCCAGCCCCGTCGCCGCCAGCCGCATCGCCGCCGGTTCCGTCGCCGCCAGCCCCGTCGCCGCCAGCCCCGTCGCCG
>CAXSES010000281.1:1518-3157 GCA_964236225.1 uncultured Acetobacteraceae bacterium | reverse complement strand
CCGTCGCCGCCAGCCCCGTCGCCGCCAGCCCCGTCGCCGACGGCGGGCCCGCGCCGCACGGACAGGGTGATCTGCCCGCCCTCCGTGAACTTCGCCGCGTTGCCGAGCAGGTTGAACAGGCACTGGCGGATCTTGACGGTGTCCGTGTGCATCGTGCCGAGCCCCTCGCCGGCCTCGACCACCAGGCGGTTGCCCTTGCGGGCGACGAGGCTCTCCACTGTCGAGGCGATGCCGCCGACCAGCTCGTCGACCGCCACGGTCTCTGCGAACACCGTCATGCGGTTCGCCTCGATCTTGGAGATGTCGAGCACGTCGCTGATCAGGCTGAGCAGGTGGCGCGCGTTGGCGTTGATCTTCTTCAGGTCGTCGAGGAGCTGCACCTGGCCCAGCTCCTCGACCTCCTCCTCCAGCATCTCGGAGTAGCCGATCACGGCGGAGAGCGGGGTGCGCAGCTCGTGGCTCATGTTGGCGATGAACTGGCTCTTCGCGCGGTTGGCGGCCTCGGCGGCGTCGCGGGCGGCCTCCAGCTCCGCCTCGCCCTGCTTGCGCGCCGAGATGTCGGTGTGGGTGCCAACCCAGCCCTCCAGCCGGCCGTCGTCGTCCAGCACCGGGGCGCCGCGCGCCAGCATCCAGCGCCACTGGCCGTCATGGCGCCGCACGCGGTGCTCCAGGACGTAGGCGGAGGTGTCGCGCACCGCGTCGGCATGGGTCTGCGCGACGGCCGCGCGCTCCTCCGGGTGCACCGCGTCCAGCCAGCCCCAGCCGCCATACTGCGACGAGTCCTGCCCGGTGAACTCCGCCCAGGCGGTCTGGCCGGCCTGCATCTCGCCGCTCGCTGGGGTGTGCCAGACGATCGCGGCGGACGCCTCGACCAGCGAGCGGAACCGCCGCTCGCTGCGGCGCAGCGCGGCGTCGCGCTCGCGCCGGTCGGAGATGTCCGTGTTGGTGCCCAGCCAGCGCAGGATGCGCCCCTCGGCGTCGCGGATCGGGTTCGCGCGCGACAGGAACCAGCGGAACGCGCCGTCCGCGCCGCGCAGGGGGAAGGTGTCCTCCCAGGCCTCGCCGGTGGCCATGCTGGCGCGGTACTTCGCGGTCACCGCCTCGGCGTGGTCGGGGTGGTGGACCTGGCGCCAGCCCCAGCCCTGCATCTCGCCCATCGTGGTGCCGGTGTAGCGGAACCACGGCGCGTTGTACCAGACGATCTCGCCGCCGGGCTCCGCGATCCAGGCGAGCTGCGGCAGGGCGTCGAGCAGCTCGCGCGCGCCCGCCTCGACGACGCGGGCGGCGTCCGCCACCACCGCGGCGAGCGCGCGGCGCGCGGCCGCGTCGCCCGGCTCGCCGCCGGGCGGGCCGGGCGGCGGGTCGGCCGCGTCTGGGAGTGGGAGCGGATCTGGCATCGGCTGGCTCCGTACACGTCCGCGGCACCGCAGGCAGGCTGGTCAAACAGTCCATGGCCCGCCACGGTTGCACGGGCGGCCGATGGCGACGGCCCGGCGCCGCGCGCTGCGCAGGGTCGGGCCGTGCGCCGCGGGCGTCGGATGCGCGGCGACCGGCGCGGCCGTCAACCCTGGCCGGGGGCTTGTGCGCAGGGGCTTCCTGGCGGGGCCTCACGGCCCGGGCGCCACGGCCCCAGCCTCGC
>CAXSES010000281.1:0-1418 GCA_964236225.1 uncultured Acetobacteraceae bacterium | reverse complement strand
CGACCCCAGCCTCGCGGCCAGGCCTCACGGAGCCACGATGACCAGCTTCCAGCTCGTCTCCCTGCTGTTCGGGCTCGCCGCGCTGTTCGGCACGCTGAACCACCTCACGCTGCGCCTGCCCAACACAATCGGTCTGCTGCTGCTGGCGATGTCGGCCTCGCTGCTGCTGGTGGCGCTCCAGGCGGTGTGGCCGGGGCTCGGGCTGCGCCGGGCGGCGGAGCGGATCGTCGCGCAGACCGACCTGCCGCGCACCCTGCTGTCCGGCGCGCTGGCGTTCCTGCTGTTCGCCGGCGCGCTCCAGGTCGACCTCGACATGCTGTGGCGGCGCAAGCGCACCGTGCTGCTGCTGTCCACCGTGGGGGTGGCGCTGTCGATCGCGCTGTTCGCGGCGGGCATCTGGCTGGTGTTCGGCGTGCTCGGCCTCGCGGTGCCGATGGCGTGGTGCCTGGTGCTGGGCGCGATCGTCGCGCCGACCGACCCGGTGGCGGTGCTGGAGGTGCTGCGCAGGGTGGGCCTGCCTGCGGAGCTGCAGGCCACGATCGCCGGCGAGAGCCTGTTCAACGACGGCGTCGGCGTGGTGGCGTTCGTGGCATTGCTCGGCCTGGCCGAAACGGCGGGCGGGGCGGGCGACGTCACGGCGCTGGGCGTGGCGGGCGACATGCTGCGCCAGTCGGCCGGCGGCTTCGCGCTCGGCCTCGCGTCGGGCGGGGTGGCGTTCGTGGCGCTGCGCCCTGTCGACAAGCACGACGTCGAGCTGATGATCTCGCTCGCCCTCGTCACCCTGACCTACAGCATCGCGGGCCTCGTCGGCGTGTCGGGGCCGATCGCGGTGGTCGTCGCCGGGCTGCTGATCGGCAGCCACGGCCGGCGCCACGCCATGAGCGAGGCCACCTGGGACAACGTGGGGCTGTTCTGGCTGCTGATCGACGAGATCCTCAACGCCCTGCTGTTCCTGCTGATCGGCTTCGAGCTGGTGGTGCTCGACCTGTCGCTGCCGCTGCTCGCCGCTTCCGCCGCCGCGATCGTGCTCGCGGTCGCTGTGCGCGCGGTCAGCGTCGCCCTGCCGGTGTGGGCGCTCGACCTCACCCGGCCGCGCGCAGGGCGCCGGGGCGACGCGCCGACCCTGGCCGCGCTGACCTGGGGCGGGCTGCGCGGCGGCGTGTCGGTGGCGCTGGTGCTGTCCCTGCCGCCAGGGCCGTACCGGGGCACGCTGCTGGCGTGCTCGTACGCGATCGTGGTGTTCACGATCGTGGTGCAGGGCATGACGCTGGCGCGGGTGGTCGCGGCGGCGCAGCGCTGGTCGAAGCGCGGGGACGCCTGACATCGGCAGGCAAGGCAAGGCTGGGCTCCCCCTCCGCTGCCCATTACCCACGGCCCAAGCGGGCCGTCGGAACCTTTGGCCAGTCTCGCCCCTGGAC
>CAXSES010000280.1:0-4435 GCA_964236225.1 uncultured Acetobacteraceae bacterium | reverse complement strand
GGCGGGCGTGGCCTCTGTGGTGGCCGGGACCGGGGCGGACACTGTGACGGCGGGCAGCGCCAGCCTGTCCGTGCAGGGCGGGGCGGGGGCGCTCACGGTGCAGAACGGCGGCGGCGCCAGCACGATCGAGGGCGGCACCGGGGCGATGAGCGTGGCCGGCGGCAGCGGCCGGGTCAGCGTGAACGGGGCGGGCGGCGGCGGGCAACTGTTCGGCGGCGCCGCGGGCGGCAACGTGATCCGGGCGGGGGCGGGGGCGACCACCGTGGGCGGCGGCGGCGCGAGCGACCAGCTTTTCGCCAGCGCCCAGGGCGGCGACGTGCTGGCGGCGGCGGGCGGGGCGGAGACGCTGTCAGGGGCGGGGTCGGCGGGGGCGAACACGTATTTCGCGGGGAGCGGGGCGGACCTGGTGGAGACGGGCGGCGCCCTGGACACCGTGACGGCGGGGAGCGGGCAGGCCACGGTGCAGGCGGGCGGCGCGGTGCTGGCGTTCGGCTCGGCGGGGCGGATGGTGTTCGTCAACGGCGCGGGGTCGGGCACGGTCGCGGGCGGGGCCGGCGACATGACGGTGTACGGCGGGACGGGGCACGTGGCGGTGTACGGGCTCGGCGGCGGGGGCGCGTTCTATGGCGGCACGGCGGGGGGCAACCTGCTCTACACCGGGGCGCAGGCCACCACGCTGGCGGGCGGCGGCTCGGGCGACGTGCTGGTCGCGACCGGCGGGGCGGACCACGTGCTGCTGGCGGGCGTGGGCAACCAGACGCTGAGCGGGGCGGGCGCGAGGGGGAACAGCGCGTATTTCGGCAATTCTGGCAACGTGCTGATCGCGGCGGGGTCGGGGCAGGACACAGTGGTCGCGGGCAGCGGGGCGCAGGCGATCTACGCGGGGGCGAGCGGCAGCACCGCGGTGTTCGCGGGGTCGGGGCAGGACACGGTGACGCTGGGGGCGGGCGCCGACTT
The DNA here is from genome assembly GCA_964236225.1 of uncultured Acetobacteraceae bacterium. Taxonomy (GTDB): domain Bacteria; phylum Pseudomonadota; class Alphaproteobacteria; order Acetobacterales; family Acetobacteraceae; genus CAXSEF01. The sequence continues at coordinate 3,478 of CAXSES010000280.1, read as the reverse complement.
CGTGCTGGGCGGGCAGGGCTCGGCGTCGGTGTTCGGCGGCGCGGGCGCGGACCTGTACGGGTTCCTGGACGGGGCGGGGGGGCGCGAGGCGATCACCGGCTTCAAGGTCGGCACGGACCACCTGCAACTGATCGGGTTCGCGGCGGGGAGCGCCGCGGCTGCGGTGGCGGGGGCTGTGGTCGCGGGCGGGGGGACGACTCTGACGCTTTCGGACAACACGCGGGTGACGCTGGTGGGGGTCTCGGGGGTGACGGGGGCGTCGCTGCTGGGGGGGTAGGGCCTTGGCCTTTCAGACTGGTACCAACGGCTGAATGCGATGACCGGTTAGCAAGGAAGGCCAGGGGCTCTGCTCCCCATGCCTGGAAGCGGGGACCCCGCCAAAGGCTCGCCTTTGGAAACCAACACTTAAGTAAGGCCGGTCCAGGGGCGGCTCGCCTCTGGCGGGTCTGGGCGTAGCCTGCCAAAGGTTCCGACGGCCCTCTTGGGCCGTTGGAAGGGCAGGCGGAGGGAGAGCCCAGCCTTGCTTGCCTGGACGGTCATCGCATTCGGCCGTTGGCATGAGGCACGACCGTCTTCCCTATGCCTTGGAGACACCCTGCCGTAACGCAGGCTCGCCGGCACCTGACGGCAGGACGACGAGGCGCCCATGGCGCACGCCGCGCTCCGCGATCACGTGGTCCGCGAAGTGACGCAGGGCATCGGCGCGCCCCTTCAGCACAGTGACCTCCATGCAGTTCCCCTGGTCCAGGTGCACGTGCAGCGTCGAGACCGCGAGCTGGTGGTGGTCGTGGAACGTGTTCGCGAGGCGCTTCGGCAGCTCGCGGCGCGCGTGGTCGTAGATGTAGACCAGCGCCGCGACGCAGTCCTGCTCCGGCATCAGGTCGGCGGCGGCCTGCTGCAGCCCGGCGCGCGCCAGGTCGCGGATCGCCTCGGAGCGGTTCTGGTAGCCGCGCGCGGCGATCAGCCGGTCCAGCTCGACCATCAGTTCGTCGTCGACGGTGATCGTGACACGGTGCACGGCATGATCCTTCTGGCGCGAAAGCCGGTTCTGGCGTATGCAGTCCTGCAGAGAAGTTCATACTCCCGGCAGGTGGGGCGAGTCCATGCATCCCGATACCGCAGCCGTCCGGCAGCCTGCCAGCACCCCGCGGTGCCGCTTCCCGTCGAGGCGGCCGGCCGCCCCGCGTCATGGCGCGCCGCGCAGGGACGGTCCCGCATGCCCGTCGAGGGTGTTCGTCTCCCTGCTGCTCGTCTTGGTCCTGGGGCGGGCGGCGCAGGCGGATGGCAGGGCCGCCGACGATGCGGTCGCGCCGGCGGAGACGGTTCTCGCGCAGGGGCAGGCCGCGCCCGCGCAGGCGGGTGGGTTGCCGCCGGGGGAGGCGGTCGAGGTGCCGGTCGAGAAGGTCGTCGTGCAGTCGCGCGCCGACATGCTGGACAAGGCCGCGACCGCCAGCCAGGGCACGGTCACGCGCGAGGAGCTTGCGCTGCGGCCGGTCTACCGTGTGGGCCAGCTCCTGGAGACGGTGCCGGGGCTGATGGTCACGGTGCACGCCGGCGAGGGCAAGGCGAACCAGTTCTTCATCCGCGGCTTCAACCTCGACCACGGCACCGACTTCGCGACCTATGTCGACGACATGCCGGTCAACGAGCCGACCCATGCGCACGGGCAGGGCTACACCGACATCCACTTCCTCATGCCGGAGCTGGCGGGCGGGCTCGACTACACCAAGGGCACGTTCTACCCGGGCGTCGGCGACTTCGCCGGGCTGGGGTCGGCGCACGTCCGGCTGGCCGGCGAGATCCCCGACCAGGTGTCGGTCAGCGCGGGCACGCTGGGCGACCAGCGGGCGTACGCGGGCGGCACGCTGCGCCTGCCCAACGGCGACCGGCTGGCGGCCGCGCTCAGCGTCGCGCACCTCGACGGCCCGTGGACGCAGCCGGACAACTACCGCGCGGCCAACGGCGTGGCGCGCTACACGCACGGGCAGCCGAACGACGGCTTCGACGTCACCGCCATGGCGTATCGCGGGCAGTCCAGCTTCACCATCGACCAGCCGGTCAGCGCGCGCGAGCAGGGGCTGATCCCGCGCTACGGCACGCTCGACCCGAGCGACGGCAGCTTCGCGGAGCGGTTCAGCCTGTCCGGGCACCAGGTGGTCAGCGGCGGGAACTGGAAGCTGACGACGGGCGCCTACGTCATCCACTCGCGGCTGACGCTGTGGGACGACTTCACCCACTTCCTCGTCGACCCGGTGCACGGCGACCAGGAGCAGCAGGACGAGACGCGCACCACCTTCGGCGGGCAGAGCAGCTACTACCGCGCCGACACCCTGCTCGGCTTTCCGAGCGAGACAGAGATCGGGTTGCAGGGCCGCTACGACGACGTCTTCATCGACCGCCGCCACACCCAGGCGCGGGTGGTGCTGGCCGCCTGCCCGGGCAGCCCGTTCGGCGGCGGCCTTTACACCTGCAACGCCGACACCGTCACACTCGGCAACGTCGCGGGGTATGCGCAGAACACCACGCACTGGCTGCCCTGGTTCCGCACCATCGGGGGCGTGCGCGAGGACGCCTACGCCGGCGGCGACCGCAGCCTGGTCACCGGCTTCAGCGGCAGCGTCACCAAGACGCTGCCCCAGCCCAAGGGCAGCGCGGTGTTCGGGCCATGGCAGAAGACCGAGCTTTACCTGAGCGCCGGGCGGGGCCTGCACAGCAACGACCTGCGCGCCGTGCTCGGCACCGTGCCGAGCCTCGGCGTCACCGACCCGAACCAGGCCACGCCGTTCCTCACCAAGATCACCAGCGAGGAGGTCGGGGTGCGCAGCGACATCCTGCCGCGCACCCAACTCACCGCGGCGCTGTTCCGCGTCGATTTCGATTCGTTCCTGTCGTACGACGCCGACAACGGCGTGGACAACGCGGGCCCGCCGGCGCGGCTGCAGGGCGTCGAGCTGTCGGGGCAGTACCGGCCCGCCTCGTGGGTCGAGCTGAACGCCGACCTCAACTTCACCCGCAGCCGCTACAACACCAGGGACCCCGGGATGTACGGCGAGCCGGGCCGCTACATCCCCTACTCGCCGAACTTCATCGGCACTTTGGGCGCCATCGTCGACACTCTCGGCCCGTGGTTCGGCGGCGCCGAGCTGCGCTGGCTGGGCAGCTACCCGCTGGTGTCCGACAACTCCCTGCGCTCGCCCGGCTACAGGGAGCTGAACCTCGACGTGGGCTACAGGGTCAACCGCCACCTGGCGCTCAGGCTCGACGTGTTCAACGTGTTCAACACCAACGCGGCCGCCTCGCAATACGCCTACCAGTACCAGGTCAGCCCGGGCGCCGCCCCGGAGTTCGGCGCGACCTACCACCCGCTGGAGCCGTTGTCGGCGCGTTTCGGCCTGACCGCGACGTTCTGATGCCGGCGGCCGAATGCGATGGCCGGTTCAGCAAGGCAAGGCCAGGAGCTCTGCCCCTAATGCCTGGA
>CAXSES010000279.1:0-4454 GCA_964236225.1 uncultured Acetobacteraceae bacterium | reverse complement strand
GGACCGGCTTCCCTTGAGAGAAGGGTTCCAAGGGCCCTGCCTTTGGCGGGGTCCCGCCTTGAGGCAGGGAGGGCAGAGCCCCTGGCCTGCCTTGCGTCCGCGCGCCCGCATTGTCGCGCCACGCCCCTGCGCATACCCTCCGTCGGCAACCGGAGGATGCACGTTGCGGATCGCCGCCCTGACGATGGCCTGGAACGAGGCCTATTTCCTGCCGATCTGGCTGCGCCACTACGCCCGCCAGCTCGGCGCCGCGAACTGCTTCGTGATCGACCACGGCTCGGACGACGGCAGCACCGACGCGCTCGGCCAGGCCACCCGCATCCGCATGCCCCGCACCCCGCTCGACGAGACGAGGCGCGCCGACTGCGTGAGCCACGTCGCCGCCAGCCTGCTGTCTTACTACGACGTGGTGCTCCACACCGACGTGGACGAGCTGCTGGTCGCCGACCCGCTGGTGGCCGCAGGCCTGCCCCAGTTCTGCGAGCGCTGCCCGCTGCCCGTCGTCACCGCGATCGGCCTGGACGTGAACCACGCGCCGCGCACCGAGCCGGAGATCGACCCCGCCGTGGCGATCAGCCTGCAGCGCGCCTGGGTTCGCTTCGTCAGCCCGATGTGCAAGCCGGTGATGATCCGCCGCCCCGTGCGCTGGCAGCCCGGCTTCCATAGCTGCGACGCAGAGATACGCTTCGACCGGCTGTTCAACTTCCACCTGCGCCGCCACGACCTGCGCCACGGCCTGGAGCGCCTCGCCAAGACCCGCGCCATGGCCCGCGCCCACCCCGGCGTCAACGAGCACCAGGCGATCGGCGACGAGCAGTTCACCAACGACTTCCTCTACGGCGTCGGCCACCTGCCGTCGCGCACCGACGTCACGCTGGACCCGGGCGAGGCGCCGCTGCGCGACTGGCTCGCCCGCATCGAGAGCGAGCAGCACGCGCGCGAGGGCGAGTTCTACCGCCTCGACCTCGGGATCATCGCGGACGAGTTCTGGCAGATCCCCGACCGGTTCGCCGGGACGTTCTGACGAAGCGCCAGCAGGAAGCAAGCAAGGCTGGACTTGCCCTCCGCTGCCCATTCCAACGGCCCAAGAGGACCGTCGGAACTTCCGGGCAGCCACGCCCAGACCCGCCAAAGGGCGAAGCCCTTTGGCAATCTTTCCCTTAAGAATTGGATTCCAAAGGCGAGCCTTTGGCGGAGTTTGAGGCCCAATGCTTGAAGGCGGGGCCTCAACCTTGCTTGCTTCACCGCCCACTCTCAACGGCTGTCTGCGTCAGGAGCTGGCCCTGGACGGAGCCCGGAAGCGGAACCTCCAGCCCTGCCCGTCTCGCCGCTCACGCCGCCTCGCCGCCTCTTCGCGTCCGGCGCCGGCCCGCCCGTCCCGGAGGAGGCCGGCGGCGCATCCGCGGCACGCGGCGAGATCACGATCCGCACCGCTTCGAGGAATGCCTGCCCGGCCTGGCACGCCGCGCCGTCGCTCAGCGGCCCGACCTCGCCCCCGCCCACGAAACTGCCCCAGTAGCGGCATTCGAGGCGCTGCGCCGCCGCGCCGGTCAGGCGCACCCGGAATCCCAGGATAGGCAGCGCCATGCCTCGGCTGCCGCAGAACCCGCCGCCCCTGGTCCATGGCGTGTTCCACTGGTCGCCCAGGATCGCCTGGTACTCGATGTCCTCCACGCCCGCTTCGTCCGGCAGCACCGAGAAGCCCTCCACCGGCGTCCCGCCCCCCGCCCGCCCGGCCCACCCCGCGCCGTCGGCGAACAGGTCGCCCACCCCCTGCACATGCGCCATCAGCACCACGCCGGAGCGTGCCTTGCCGCCGGCCCTGCCCGCGTCCACCGCGGGCGCCGCGTCGGTTGCGGGCATCGACGTCGGAGCCGGGTCCGCGACCCTCGCCGGCGATCCGGGCGACGCCGCCGCTGGAACAGCCGTCCTCGGAACCGCTGGCGCGAGCGGCGCCCGCGTGCCGGCGGTGGCAGGAGCCGGCGCCATGTCCCGGCCGGCAGCCTTGTCCGGACGTCCCGCCAGGCCTGGCAACCCGACCGCCGCCGGGGCTCCGGACGCTCCCGAATCCCTGGCCGTGTCCAGGCTTCCAGCCGCGCCCAGCGGGTGGATGCGCAGTTCCGGCGGCGCCATGCCCCCGGCTGCCTTGTACACCGTCAGCATCACCCGGGTCTGCCCGCCGGTGACGAGCACGAACGCCGACGCGCCGCCCGACAGCCACCCGCCCTCGGCCGCCCCGGACACGAAGGCCCGCCCCGCGCCCGGCGACGCCGGCAGCGGCTCGAGCCGCACGCAGGGCAGGCGCAGCCCCACATCCGTGGCCACGGAGCGCCCCGGCAGCACATCCACCGCATACAGCCCCGGCTCGAACGCCAGGAACTGCCCGGTCACCTCCAGGCCTGCGGCCCCTGCCCCGACTTCCCGGCCATCGCCCGCAGCCGGCGCGTCCCCGATCGGAGAGTCCCTCGCCCGCCCCGGATCGGAGTCGGGCGGCGCGGTTCCGCCCGCCTGGAGACCCCGTGTCAGGAGGTGTTCCGTTCGCGACTCCGCCGCCTGCACTCCCCCCATCCGGACTCCTCTCTCCTGATGAACTGCGCGCCCGGCTGGCGCGTACCTGGCGCAGCACTTCCGGGCCCGGCCTGTGCCCTGCAGCGGGCCTGCCGAGCCGGTGCCCCGCTCAGCCCGTCTCCGCCATCGCACCCCGTGCCCCCGCCGCGTCCAGCGCCGCCCGAAGCAGCGCGTCGTTGACCCGCCCCGCCGGCAGCCCCGGCGGCAGCAGCACGCCATGTCCCGCGCGGCGGATGCGCTCCGCCTGCGCGCCCAGAGCGAACGCCGCCACCGGCAGGCCCGCACGCCACAGCTCCGACAGGGCGTAGCACCACGTCTCCGGCCACACCGAAGGCACGAAACCGAACTGCGCCGCCTGCCTGCGCGCCAGCGCCACCGCCTCGTGCTCCTCATAGCGCCCGGTGACGAACACCGGCCCGGCGTCCAGCAGCCGCGAATCGTCCATGGTGTGCCCCGCCACCACGAAGCTGAGCGGCAGGCCGCGGCGTCCGGCGTCGCGCACGCAGCCCAGCAGCACGTCGTAGCCCTTCTCCACGCCGATCGCCCCCATCACCAGAACCCGAACCTCCCGCCCCCCGACGACTCCGCCCGACGCCACCCCGCCCGCCCTCGCTGCGTCCGCCCCCGCTCCGTCCGGCGAGGCGCCGCCTCCCGCAGGCCCGCGCGCCGGCCCGCCCGGAAATCCCGGATCGTCCTCCCAGGGCGCCACCATCGCGGCCACGCCGGGAAACTGCCGGGCGATGCGCTCCGCCGCGTCGGCGGAAGGGACCACCACCCGCCGCGCCGCGCGCAGCATCCGCCCCGAGCGCGCCCGCAGCGCCGCCACCCCGATCCGCTCTCCGGGCCGCTCCCCAGGCCGCTCGTCGAGCCGGCTGCCGAGGTCGGCGACGCAGTCCTCGCACGTCGCCTCGTCCACCGGCTCGCCGCAGTAGCGACCGCCCGCGCCGCACAGCGACACGCGCGGGCACCAGGCCGCGTAGTCGTGCACCACCACGTCGCATGGCACGCCCAGCGCCGCCGCCAGCCCGGCGATCTCCGGCGCGTGCCCGATCAGGTGATGCAGTTCCACCCGCCGCACCCCGTCCCGCCCGAGCAGCCGCGCCAGCGCCGCCATCTCTCGCGGCACCTCGAAGTCCAGATCGGCGAAGACGCCCTCCACCCCGTCGGACACCGTGCAGGCCCTGCCGCCCGCCTCCACTCCCCCTGCTTCCGCCTCCCTTGCTTCCGTTCCCCCTGCTTTGGCCCCTCTTGCTTCCACCCCGGTCGGCCTCGCCGCTTTCGCCGCGGGTCCGCGCGTCGCGGCAGCCGGGCGCAGCACCACCGCGCGCAGCCCCTCCGCCCGGATCGCCGCCGCCCGCTCGCGCAGGTGACGCTCGACGCCGCCACCGAGCCCGTGCGTCACCAGCACCACCGCGCCCGCCCGCCGCCCCGCCGCCCAGCGCAGCCGGTCCACCCGCCGCCGCGCCGGCGCCAGCGGGTCCGCCGCCTCGAACTGTTGCACCAGGGCGTCGTAGCCGGGGTGCAGCCGGTTCAGCACCGCCAGGTTGCGCGCCAGCAGGTGCCGCCGCGCCGGCCCGAACGACGCCCCGCCGCGATGGCTCACGAACACCCCGGTCGCCGCGACGTGCCGCCACCCGAGCTGCGCCGCGCGCAGGCACCAGTCGTTCTCCTCGCCGTAGCCCTGCGCGAACACGTCCTCGCGCAGCAGCCCGACCTCGGCCAGGCAGTCATGGCGGAGCAGCATGCAGAACCCCACCCCGGTCGGCAGCGCCACCACGCCTGCGCCGTTCGCCGCACTGAACAGCGCGTCGAGCCGGTCCAGCCTCGCCACCGCCCTCCCGTCGGGCCGGGCAGGGTCCTTTGCCGCGCGAGACAGGCCGGCTGCG
>CAXSES010000278.1:0-4505 GCA_964236225.1 uncultured Acetobacteraceae bacterium | reverse complement strand
GGCGCTGCGTGGGCGTGGCGGGAGCGTGCAGCTTCGTGCCCGGCGTGGGCGTGGCCGTCCCGTGCCGGGTGGGTGCCGTGTCCGGCGAGACCGGCGGCCTGGGCGGCGGGGCGGTTCGCGTCCCGTGCGGCGTGAGCGTGCGCGTGGCCGTGCGCGTCGGCATCATGGCCGGCGGGAACGGGCGCGGCGTCGTGCGGCAGGCCGGCCGCGGCGTCGATGGCGAGCGGCGCCAGGTCCAGGCCGGCGATGCCGAAGGTCGCGGGGACGATCCGCGCGGCCGGGTTGAGCGTGCGCAGCGTGGTCTGCACCGCGCGCAGGGTGGCGGGGGTGGCGAGGTCGGTCTTGTTGACCACCAGCACGGAGGCGAGGCGGGCCTGGGCGTCGAGATGGGCGGGCATCCGGGCGTAGTCGCGCAGGAAGGCGCCGGCGTCGAGCACGGTGGTCACGGCCAGCGAGCGCACCAGCGGCTTCAGCCTGGGCTGGTTGAGCACGCCGATCAGGGCGGCGAGGTCGGCGACGCCCGAGGGCTCGATCAGCACGCGCTCCGGCGCCCAGGCGGCGACCACGGTGGAGAGCTGGGCGGCGAGGTCGGAGCGCAGGGAGCAGCAGATGCAGCCGTTGGGCAGCTCGACCACGTCGGCGCCGCGCTCGCGCAGCAGGGAGCCGTCCACGCCGACGGCGGCGAAGTCGTTGACCAGCACGACGGTCTTGGGGCCGGCGGCGGCGAGGCGCGCGCGCAGGAAGGTGGTCTTGCCGGCGCCGAGGAAGCCGGAGACGACCTCGACGTCGAACGGTGCGACGGGCTTGGTCTTGCGAGAGGTCAGGCTCCAGCCCCACAGGGCTGCGGCCGGCAGCGGCAGGACGAGCAGCCAGTGCTCCAGCACGGCGAGCGCCATCAGCACGGAGAGGAAGCAGAAGCCGGCGGCGTCGAAGCGGCTGACGCCGGGGACGATCGCGGCGTCGACCAGATGGACCAGGATCACGGTGGAGACGGTGATCGAGACGGGGAACAGCAGGTTCATCGGCTTCTTCGTGAGGAAGGAGCGGAGGAACTGGAGGTGCTCGGGGAGGAACTCCTCGTTGAGGTTGCGCACGCCGAGGAAGACGTTGAGCTTGGCGCTCTGGTGCATCCACCACAGCACCATGAAGGTCCAGGTGCCGACCTGGTTTGCGGCGTGCCAGGTCAGGGCGACCACGGCGGCGGCCGAGGCGATGATCGCCAGCTCATGCCACAGGCTGGTCTGGATCGCGTGGCCGAAATGGCGCCAGCCGCGGCAGCCCTCCTCGCAGGGCTGCTTTCGCGTCCCCGTCACGAAGCCCATGTAGAAGCTGATCTCCTGCCAGCCCCAGGCGAGCAGGCCGCAGGTGAAGCCGAGATAGGCGCCGCGCACCGAGGTGTCCGCGCCGATCGCGTGCAGGCCGTACAGCGAGGCGGCGAGCAGGGCGGTGGCGCCGAGCATGCTCCACTTGAAGGTCGGGCGAGGCAGGCCGTCGAGGTACATGATGACGCCGGTGCTGAACCACCAGACGAACAGCGCGAACAGGGCCGGGAACACGTAGAGCGACATCGGGGGCGTTCCTACCAGGCCGGGGAGAGGCGCACGTCCTGCGGCAGCACGTTGGAGCGCACCGGCATCAGGTAGAGGCGGGCGAACAGCGTCGCGGCGCGGGCCTGCAGGGCGGCGCGCGACAGGCGGGCGGCGAGGCCGGGGCGCTTCCTGGTGGCGCCGATCGCCTCCGCGGTGACGCGCAGGCGTTCCAGCAGCGCGCGGAATTTCGGGCTGTCGAGGTCGAGCGCCACAGGGAACACCTGGCGGCAGATCTCCTGGGTGATGTGGAACACCTTGTAGTCGTACTCGGTCGGGTCGAGGCCGAGGGCGGCGTGGAACACCGGGCGCGCGTGGTCGCGCACGTACATCGTCGCGAACACGGCGAGCAGGAAGAAGCGCACCCACAGCCTGTTGCGGCCCTGCAGGAGCTTGGGGTCGGAGCGCATCAGCAGCGCAAAAGCCTCGCCGTGGCGGAACTCGTCGCCGCACCATTTCTCGAAGAACGAGAAGATCGGGTGGATGCGGCGCTCCGGGTGCGCCTCCAGTTGGCGGAAGATCGTGATGTAGCGGGCGTAGCCGATCTTCTCCGACAGGTAGGTGGCGTAGAACACGAACTTGGGCGTGAAATACTTGTACTTCTTGGCGCGCGCCAGGAAGCCGAGGTCCACGCCGACGCCGAAATCCTTGAGGCTGTCGTTGATGAAGCCGGCGTGGCGGGCCTCGTCGCGCGTCATCAGCGCGAACAGGGTGCGGATGTCTGGGTTGGTGATGCGCTTCTTGATCTCGGCGTAAAGCACGCAGCCGGAGAACTCGGCGGTCACGGAGCTGACCAGGAAGTCGAGGAACTCGCGCTTGAGCTCCGGCTCCATGGCGTGGAAATCCGCGTCGAAGCGGGCGTCGCGCACGAAATGGCCGCGGTTGGGGTCGGACTGCATCTCGGCGACCAGCGCGTCCCACTCCGGGCGGACCAGGCTCACGTCGAGGCGGTCCATGTAGGCGAAGTCGGTGGTGTAGAAGCGCGGCGAGAGCACCGTGTCCTGGTGCGCGGACGCGGTGCTCTCGTTGGGCGCGCGGCCCCTGCCCGCGCCCCGCCCGGGGTTGGCGCCGGAGGTGTCCAGGCGATCGAGGACGTCGCTCATGCGTGCTCTCCCGGCTCGAAGCCGACCTCGTAAAGCTCTGTGATGGCGAACACGCCGCTCGCCCGGGTCCAGGCGCGGCGCAGGGGGCCCGCGCGGCGCACCGTGATGCGGCACTCGCGCGCCAGTATCTCGTTGTAGGCGACGCGGGTGGGGGCGTCGTGGATCAGCACCTCGTCGCCCGGCTCGACCAGGACGTCGAGGGGGACGGAGAACGCGTGGAAGCTGTCTGGAGTCTGCTCGATCTCGACGATGCAGCGGGCCTCCACCTCGCGGGCGTGTCGGGTCATCGGGCCTCCTTCGCGGAACGGGCGGTCGCGGGCTGGGCGGTCGCAGTCTGGGTGGTCGCGGGCTGGGTGGGCGCAGTCTGGGTGGGCGCAGTCTGGGCCGGGGTGGCGCGGGGGGGCATGGATATGTCGCCGGTCATGTGGTCTGGCAGCGGAACATCGAGCAGGACGGCGAAGCGGCGGGCGTTGCTGGAGCCGAACGAGACCAGGTCGATCGTGGTGTGCGTGGCCGCGTCGACGAGAGTGAGCCTGCCGTCCGACAGCGCCGTCAAGCGGTACGGCACGGACTGGTCCACGCCGTAGAGGCGGCGGCTCACGGACGTGCCGTGCAGGACGCCGCGCACGAAGCTCTCGCCGCCGGCCGGGATCGTGCCGGCCACCGCGCCGGTGTCCGCGTCGAGGATCGTCACCGCGCCGTCGTCGAACGCCTGCACCCGCAGCGCGCGCGTCGCCACCGTGCGCACCGGCTCCTCGCGCCCGACGGGCAGCAGCGCGACCAGGCCGATCAGGGACACCAGCGACACGGCGATCAGCGGCGGCCAGGCGATCCTGCGCAGCCAGGCGGGGCGGCGCGGCAGGCGGCGGGGCGAGGGGATTTCGCGGGCGAAGGTGGCGCTCATGGGGCGGGGACTCCGAAGGAGACAGGCAGGCAAGGCTGGGCTCCCCCTCCGCTGCCCATTCCAATGGCCCAAGCGGGCCACTGGAACCTTCGGGCAGCTCCGCCCAGACCCGCCCCTGCTTTCAAGGCGGGGGGCGAGCCGCCCCTGGACCGGCCTTTCTCAGGTGAAGCAGGTCCAGGGGCGGCTCGCCCCTGGCGGAGTTTGAGGCAGAGCCTCACCCTTGCTTGCCTGCCCGCCACCGCTATTCCGCCGCCGCCAGGAAAGGCTGCGCCGAGGCCGCGAGGGCGTCGCCCAGCAGGCGGGCCACGCGGGCGGCGTCGGGGATGGCGCGCAGCATCGGCTGCACCCGGCGGGTGCGCCAGGGCCGCACGTGCGGCCACAGCGTGTTCATGCCGATGCGGGTCTGCCCGTCGAGCAGCAGGGCGATGTCGCCGCTGCCGTCGGGGTAGAGGCGCAGGTCGACGGACTCGATCGCGCGGAACGGCAGGTTGATGCTGCCGGCGAGCGCCACGCCTATGCGCAGCACGACCCTCTGCCCGGTCAGGGTATAGACGCTGGTGCGGGCCACCATCACAGCGAACGCGCACAGCAGCCCCAGCGCCACGCTACCGAGCACGACCAGCACGGCCAGCGAGAACCACATCGCCGGGGTGTCCAGCAGCAGCGCGCGCACCAGGCCGACGACGGCCAGGGCCGCGAAGTAGGACGCCAGGGTCCGCACGTGCAGCACCCGGCGCGCCACGCCGCGCCAGCCGGGCGAGCCCTGCCAGAGCATGGCCTCGCCGGCGGGCAGCGGCGCGGGCAGGCCATGCGGCGGCTGCGAGGCGCCGGCGCGCAGCCGGGCTGGGTCCCTGGGACGCTCGCGCACCACGCGCAGCCGCTTCTCGCCCAGGTACGGACCGGAGGTGCGCG
>CAXSES010000277.1:0-4544 GCA_964236225.1 uncultured Acetobacteraceae bacterium | reverse complement strand
CCGGCGCAACTTAAGTCGTGGTTTCCAAAGGCGAGCCTTTGGCGGAGTTTGAGGCAGAGCCTCAACCTTTCTTGCTCCCTCGCATCCCTCGCCCACCGCCTGCGTAGGAGCCCGCAGACAACCGGAGCCACGCCATGCCCAGCGATCCTCGCACCGCCGGCGCCACCCTGCCCCTCCCGGGCGACCAGCAGCAGCCGGCCCCCGGCCTGACCTCGAGGATGTCGCCGGCCCCGGACCATGGCGAGGACAGCTACACCGGCAAGGGCCTGCTCGCCGGCCGCGTCGCGCTGATCACCGGCGGCGACTCCGGCATCGGCCGCGCCGTCGCCATCGCCTATGCCCGCGAGGGTGCCGACGTGGCGCTCTCCTACCTCCCGGTGGAGCAGCCCGACGCCGAGGACACCGCGCGCTGGGTGGAGAAGGCCGGCCGCCACGTCCTCCTGCTGCCGGGCGACATCCAGGACGAGGCGCACTGCCACGCGCTCGTCGAGCGGACAGTGGCGCGGTTCGGCCGCCTGGACATCCTGGTCAACAACGCCGCCCACCAGAGCGTGAACGAGGCGCTGTCCGACGTCACCGCCGCCGAGATCGACGAATCGTTCCGCACCAACGTGTTCGCGATGTACTATTTGTGCCAGGCCGCGGTGCCGCACATGGAGCCGGGCTCCTCGATCGTGAACACCACCAGCATCCAGGCCAAGACGGCGTCGAAGAGCATGCTGATCTACGCTGCCACCAAGGGCGCGATCGCCAGCCTCACCATCGCCCTGTCCAACCTGCTGGCGCCGCAGGGCATACGGGTGAACTGCGTGGCGCCCGGCCCGGTCTGGACGCCGATCCAGCCGATCGCCAAGGACCCGGAGCAGCTCGCCTCGCTCGGCAAGGACACCGTGCTGGGCCGACCCGGGCAGCCGGCGGAACTGGCGCCCGCCTACGTGATGCTGGCCTCGGAACAGGGAAGCTACATGACGGGCGCCCTGATTCCGGTCACGGGCGGCGGGCCGATGTTCTGATACCGACGGCCGCTCAAGGTAAGTGGTGGGGCAAGCAAGGTTGAGGCTCTGCCTCAAACTCCGCCAGGGGCGAGCCGCCCCTGGACCGGCTTTACTTAGGTGAAGCAGGGCCGGGGGCGGCGAGCGCCGCCCCCGGCCGTCGGCATACAGAACGGAGCGGCAGGGCGTTGCGATCAGCGGCCGGCAGCAGTTCCGCCCGCCACGCCCCCGCCTGCCGTACCACCGGTGCCGCCTGCCGCGCCGCCGGCCACGCCCGAGGTGCCCGGCACCGTGTTGCCGGATGTCAGCGTGCCGCCCACAGGCGCGGTCGGCAGGCCGCCTGTGCCGCCCACGGCACCAGGGGCCGCGCCGGCGCCGGCGCCGGCCATGCCGCTGGTGGAGCCCACGCCGGCACCCGGGCCCGCGAGGCCGCTGCCCAGCGCGCCGCCACCGGCCCCGCCCGCACTCGTGCCTGCACCAGCCCCGCCGCCGGGAGCCCCGACCTGCGCCATGGCCGCACCCGTCATCCCAAGCACCGTCACGACCGCCAGAACAGAAATACGCATGACCAACATCCTTCCCAAGTATTTGAGATACCTACACCGAAACTCGCACGACCCGGCTGCAACTCTTCGGGAGCAGCCGCGTCAACGGGCCGGTCGAAACGCAGGCCGTCGGAACCGCGATGCTTGCGTCGCCCATCGAAGCACCCTGGGATCGCGAGCGAGGTCCACAACGCCACTCCGTCATTGAGGAAACGTGACGACACCCGAAAAGTTCACGTCCGGCCCGAACGCGGCGCGGCAGGCCAGCGCCGGCCGGTGCGCCGGAACGGCCAGTCCACCACCTCGCCCGCGAACAGCGCCCACCACACCAGCACCGGCTGCAGGGCGAGGCGCGGGACGTGGTACCACAGGCCGAGCTGCATCCCGCCGCCCGTCAGGCCGCCCATGGCGTGCTTGATGTTGGCCGGCACCACGCACACCGCGTAGAGCGCCAGCGCACTCCCGGCCAGGCGGCGCAGGAAGCGGGTCGGCAGGGCGAGCGCGCCGGCGATCTCGCACAGCCCGGTGCCCAGGATCACCGCGCGCGGATGCGGCACCCAGTCCGGCGTGATCAGCAGGAACGGCGCCGGCGTCGCCAGATGGATGATCCCCGCCACGAGGTACAGCGACGCGAGCACCCAGCGCGCCGCAACCCTGCCGCGCACGTCGCCCCGCGTCATGCCGCGGCCATCCCCGTCCCGCCCAGCCGCCGGCGGATCGCGCGGTTCGCCGGCTCGGACCAGAGGCGCGCGACGCCCTCCGCCAGCAACGCCGACCCGCCCAGATAGGCCGCCAGGAACACCAGGCCGCCCGACCCCGCCTCCCCCGGCGGCGCCACGCTCCGCAGCGCGCCGAGCACGACGAGGTGGAACAGGTAAAGCTCGTAGCTGCGTCGCCCGAACCACCGCACGACCCTGCCGGCCGCGCCCGCGACGCCGCCGCGTGGCTCGCCCGCCTTGCGCTCCGCATCCCCCGCCGCGCGACCCGCGCCCACGAGCAGCACCGCCGTGCCCAGCGCCATGGCGGTGACGCCGAGCACGTTGGTTTCCCCGATCGACCAGCCGAGGTAGAGCGCCGCCATCGCCGCCACCGTCGCCGCCTCCAGCACCCGGCCGCGCGCCGCGCCCCCGCCGAACACGACTCCCGCCTGCATCCGCGTGCCGCCCCGCCGCAGCCGCGCCGCCAGCAGCGCCGCCCAGCAGCCGATCGCGATCGCGTCGAAGCAGGCGAGGTAGGCGTAGAGGAACCCCGCCTCGTCGTCCTGGTGCGCCATGCGCCACAGCGGCCCCGCCAGCACCGGCAGCGCCCAGAACGCCGCGACCCACGCCTCGCGCCGCAGCGCCCGGCAGACCACGGGGAACATCAGGTAGAAAACCTCCTCGACCGAGAGCGACCACAGCACGCACAGCACGTAGTTGACCCACCCCGCCCGCGCCATCAGCACGTTCATCCAGAACGTCAGCGCCGCAAGGTCCACCACCCGGAACGACACCGGCGGCCCCTGCTCAGGCACGTTGGAGAACATCGCCACACCCGACAGCCCGAGCACCGTGACCACCGCCACCAGCAGCGCCACGCAGGGCAGGATGCGCGCCGCCCGCAGCGCGTAGAACCGGCCGGCGTCGACGCCGGCCAGGCTGCCCCAGCGCCGCAGGGCGTTGCCGGTGATCAGGAACCCGGAGATCGTGAAGAACATGATCACCGCGTAGTTGCCGTTGCGCGCCACCGCGTGCACGACCGGCCAGCCCAGCCAGCGCGACAGCGCCGTGTCGCGCAGGCTGTAGGCGATGCTGAAATGGTGCAGCAGCACCAGCAGGATCGACACCCCACGCAGCACGTCGATCCGCCCGCTGCGCCGCCCGACGCTCACGCTCGGCCCCGGACGCGAACACGCTGCAGCCGGCCGGGGACACGGGTCATCCTCCCCGCTTCCCGCGTAACCCCAAAGCTGTCAATGCGGGCGCTCCCGGAGGCAGCGGGTCGGTTCCAGACCGGCCCATGGCTGTCAGGCAGCAGGCAAGGCTGGGCTCCGCCCAGACCCGCCAGGGGGGAGGCCCCCCTGGACCGGCCTTCCTGAGAAGTGCATCCCAAAGGCCAGCCCTTGGCGGAGTTCGAGGCCCGGTGCCTGAAGGCGGGGCCTCAGCCTTGCCTGCTTCCTGCCTCGCCTGCCGCGACGCCGGGCACACCGACCCACTGCCGCACCGGGGACCCGCGGCCACGCGCCGCATCGCCCGTGCCCCCGCGCCCGTGCCCCCGCGCCGTGCCAGGGTGCGCCACACCCCTGCCGCAGGTCCCCGCCATGCTCCCGCCCGGCTTCTTCCTGCGCCCCGCGCCCGCCGTCGCCCGCGACCTGATCGGCGCCACCCTGCTGGTCAACGGCGCGGGCGGCCTCGTGGTCGAGACCGAGGCCTACGACCGCCACGACCCCGCCTCGCACAGCGCCGCAGGCCCCACCACACGCAATGCCGCGATGTTCGGCCCCGCCGGCCGCGCCTACGTGTACCGCTCCTACGGCCTGCACTGGTGCCTGAACCTGGTCTGCGGCGAGTCGCCGGGCGCCGCCGTGCTGATCCGCGCGATCGAGCCGCGAAGCGACCTGCCGGCGATGCGCGCCCGACGCGGCCCGCTCGCCGACCGCCTGCTGTGCGGCGGCCCCGGGCGGCTCTGCCAGGCGCTCGGCGTCGACCGCGCCCTGGACGGCGCCCGCCTCGACTCGCCGCCCTTCCTGCTCCTGCCGCGCACCGGCACGGCGGACGTCACCGCCGGGCCGCGCATCGGCATCACCCGCGGCGCCGCGACGCCGTGGCGCTTCTGCCTGGCAGGCTCGCGCTACCTGAGCAGGCCGGCAGGCCGGCGGGCAGGACCGGGGGCTCCGTCGCCTGGCCAGTGAGGCAGGCAAGGTCGAGGCTCCGCCTGATCCGCCAAAGGCTGAGCCCCTGAAACCCGTCGCTCAGGAAAAGCCGGTCCAGGGGCGGCTCGCCCCGCCTTGAAGCCCCCGCCTTGAAGC
>CAXSES010000276.1:0-4563 GCA_964236225.1 uncultured Acetobacteraceae bacterium | reverse complement strand
GGCCCGCTTGGGCCATTGGAATGGCCAGCGGAGGGGGAGCCCAGCCTTGCTTGCCTGAGCGCCCGTCGCATTCGGCAGTTGGTATCAGTAGGTCGCCCGGCGCCCTGCGATCGCGTGGTAGATCGCCAGCACGATGACCGCGCCAATCACCGCCACGATCATGCTGTAGATGTTGAAGCCGGTGACGCCGTCGGCGCCGAAGAAGGTGAAGATCCAGCCGCCGACCACCGCGCCGACCACGCCCAGGACGATGTCGAGCACCAGGCCCTGGCCCGTCTTGTTGACGAGCTTGCTGGCGATGAAGCCGGCGATAAGGCCAAACACGATCCAGCCGATGATGGACATGGGGATTTCCTGTGAGCCGGATGTGTGATGCGGACGCGAGCCGTCGCGGCGGCACAACACCATGGCGGCAGTCTGGTTGCAGAGCCGGCATGGTTGGCTGGCGGACGTGGCAGGAACGACGCGCCGATCCGCGCCGTCAGGGAACAAAGCGCGCGGGCGGCAGGACGGGTGCCGACGCGACCACGGCCGATTTCCCGCAATGTTGCGCCCTGCGACGTGCCGCCCTTGCAGGTCCGGGAGCGATGACCACTTACCATCCATGAGGATGGTATAGGGATGGTTTCGGGACGGATGGATGACGAGGCGCGTGGGGTCAGGGTACCTGACAGCGAGAAGATCACGATCAACCTTGGCTTCGTGGATTTGGGGCAGGTGGACCTGCTGGTGCGCGACGGGTTCTACGCGACCCGCACCGACTTCATCCGCACCGCGATCCGCAACCAGATCGAGCGCCACGCCGAGCCGCTGCGGCACTCCGTGGCGCGGCGGACCCTGCAGCTCGGGCTGAGCCATTTCAGTCGCGCGGACCTTGAAGCTGCGAGCGCTGCCGGCGCCCCGCTGAGCATCAGCGTGCTCGGCCTGGCCAGCATCGCGCGCGACGTCTCGCCCGAACTGGCGCGGGCGGCGGTCGCCTCGATCACTGTGCTCGGCGCGCTGCACGCCAGCCCTGAGGTCCGCGCCGCCTTGGCCGACCGTATGCGCTGAGCCCGCGTAGCGAGCTGCCCGATGCTGGCCCGTTCCACGCCGCTCCGTCCGCGGGTGCCGCATGCGGACCGGCTGGCCATCGTCCGAGTGGCCCATGCTGATCGACACTTTCCCGGACCAGGCACAGCCGGGTCCTGACCGGAGTCATCTTTCCGATGTCCAACCTGCACGACCGCATTGCCGACGCCGCCAGGCTGACCCGTGCCGGTCGTCTGATCGAGGCGACCCGCCTGCTGCAAGGCTTTGCGCCCGGCCCCGCTGTCGCACCCGGCCGCGCTCGCGTGCGCGGTGATGAGGGCGTCGTCCTGGAGGGCATGGCCGAGGCGTGGACGCAGCCCGGCGAAAGGACATCCGGCTCGACGGGTTCGCTTTCCTCGGGCGTGGGACCAGGCGGCGTGCGCGAGCGTGCCACCGGACAGCCTGCGCCCGCGGCGGCGCGGCCAGGGGCCGGCACCGTGCCCGGGTCCGTCCCTGCCAGCCCGAGCGGGGAAGCCCGGTTCCTGTCGTGCTCGTTCACTCTGCCGCCCGCCGCGCCCGATAGCGGCGACACGCCCCACGCCGCAGGCCGGCCGCCCGCCAGCCTGTTCGGCGCCGGCCTCGCGGGGCTCGATCCGGCAGTGGCGGGCCGCTCGCAGCGTGGGCTGCCAGGACTTGCGCTGCGAGGACTTGCTTTGCCGAAGCTCGCGTCGCCGGGGGTGGCGCTTCCGGGCCTGCCGGGTGCGATGCAGGTGGCGACGCGACCGTACCATCTGTATGTCCCGGCGTCTTACGACGGCAGGCCGGCGCCGCTGGTGGTGATGCTGCACGGCTGCACCCAGTCGGCCACGGATTTCGCCCTGGGCACGCGGATGAACGAGGCCGCCGAGGCGCGGGGCTGCCTGGTCGTCTGGCCGGAGCAGGTCGCCGCGGCCAACGCGTCGCGCTGCTGGCGCTGGTTCGAGGTGTCCGAGCAGCGTCGCGGCGAGGGCGAGCCCGCCCTGGTCGCCGGCATCACCCGGCAGGTGATGGCGGAGTACGCCATCGATCCGGCGCGGGTGTACGTCGCGGGCCTGTCCGCCGGGGGTGCCGCCGCCGCCGTGCTGGGCGCCCGGTATCCCGAGTTGTACGCGGCGATCGGGGTGCATTCCGGCCTGGCCTGCGGCGCGGCGCGCGACGCCGCCTCCGCGTTCGCAGCGATGCGGGGGCCGGGCCGGGCCGAGTCCGGACGCGGCGCTGCGCTGCCGGCGATCGTGTTCCACGGCGACGCAGACGCCACCGTGCACCCCGGCAACGCCGACCTCGTGATCGCCCAGGCCAGGGGCGGGCAAGGCGTGGTCGGGCAGGCGGGGCGCGGGCAGGGCGGCACGGCCACAGGCTGGGCCTGCCGCGCCGAGGCAGGCCGGGTGCCGGGCGGCCGTGCCTATGACCGGGTCCGCCACGTCGCGCCCGACGGGGTCACGATGCTGGAGCAGTGGACGGTGCACGGCGCAGGCCATGCCTGGTCGGGCGGCAGCACGGCCGGGTCGTACACCGATCCGCGCGGGCCGGACGCGACCGGCGAGATGCTGCGCTTCTTCCTGGAGCATCCGCGACGGGCTTGACCCGACGGCGGCTTGTCGCGCGCCTTGCGCAAAAGGAGCAGGCGAGGCCAGAGGCTGGTGCGGGTCGTTTGCTCTGGGTTGGCGTGGGTCGTGCGACGCATGCAGGAAGCAGGCTGGGCCGACGTCGTGGCCAGGCAGGTGCTGATTTTCCTGCGCTTCCCTGGTAAGAGCATTCGACGTGCGCCAAGTGTCGACCACACGACGGCTCACGGCGCGGCGCACCTGCCTCGCGTGAGCGACGCGTCGGTGACGGCAGGATCGCCGCTCGACCATGTCCGCTCTGCGAGGGGCGCGTCGGGCTGACGCAACATTCCCGGGAACAGGATTTCGCGATGAGTGCCTTCAAAGGAGCCGGGTTCAACGACCGGCGGGATGCTGCGGCCAATGCCAAGAAGGCGTTGCTGGAGAAGTTCAAGTCGCGGCCGGCGGCGGATGACCCGTCGATCCTGCAGAAGCAGGCGGAGATGAAGGCCATTGCCGATGCGCGCGCCGTGCGCGCGGGCGAGCGCGCCAAGGCCAGGGAGGCCGACCAGGAGCGTCTGCGGCAGGAGGCCGAAGCCGCGCTGATGGAGAAGGCGCGTCTCGCCGCCGAGCAGGAGGCGCTGCGCATCGAGGCGCTGGCCCGCGAGGAGGCGATCAAGGCGGAACGCAAGGCCGCACGCGACGCCAAGTACGCCGCCCGCAAGGCCCGCCGCTAGGGCGAGCCGGTCCGGCCTTCAGGAGCCGGCGTCACCATCGCCGGCAAGGGTAGGCTCCCTGGGGCCCACCTGGCCGGCATCGAGCTTTCCGTGAACCCTTCCTGCGGTGGATGGATCGCAGAGGCGCACCTTGGCAGGGTTTGAGGCGGTGCCTCCATCTTGCTTTCGGCGCTCGGCGCATCGCTTCTCGCTCGCGGATGTCTTTTTGCCTGAGCGGCCGTCCAACCTGACGAGCCTGCGGTTCTGCGTGCCGGCGGAGCGTGATTCGCAAGCTCCGGTTGGCGCTGCGACTCGGGACCCTGGCCAGTCCCGGGCTGGCGTATTCGTCGGTCGGTCGGCCAGTGACGACGCACCGCGCAGGGCGCATCGCGGCGCTGCGGACGCGCCGACGGAACCCGAAACCGGCCACGTGATGCGGGCAAGGGAGGTGGCGCCCGGATCTGTCACGCTTTTTTCCAAACGATTTCAGGCATTTGAGGGTGGCTTCGCGGAGCCCCGCCTGCTGTGCCGCGGTCGACTCAGACCTGGAGCTGACAGCACAACAAAGAGCCGCGCATGCATTCGGAACAGTATGAATTGTCTGGCGTGTCTGCCAGTATAGGGGGACGAAGTCCCCCCACATCGTTCCACACTGGATCAGACATGTCAGCCGATGCTTCCCACGACTCCGCTCTGGAGTTCGCCGCGCAGATCGTCTCCGCGCACGTCTCGAACAACTCGGTGCAGGCAAGCGCCCTGCCGGACCTGATCCAGCAGGTCTACAAGGCACTGACCAGCGTGGGCACCGAGCCTGTGCCCGCGGAGAAGCTCGAGCCGGCGGTTCCGCTGAAGAAGTCGGTGTTTCCCGACTACATCGTCTGTCTGGAGGACGGCAAGAAGCTCAAGATGCTCAAGCGTCACCTGATGACGTCGTACGGGATGACACCGGAGGCATACCGCGAGCGCTGGGGCCTGCCGTCGAACTACCCGATGGTGGCGCCAAGCTATGCCGAGCGACGCTCCGCCCTGGCCAAGTCGATCGGCCTGGGCCGCAAGCCGTCCGGCGTGGGCGCCGCCGCGGCCGAGGCGGATGGGGAGCCGGTGAAGCCCGCGCGCCGCGGCCGCAAGCCGGGGCGCGTCGCGAGCGAACCCGCAGCATAGTAAGACGCTGCGGCGCACATACCGACGGCCGAGTGCGATAACTGGGTCAGCAAGCAAGGCCAGGGGCTCTGCCCCTGGACCCCGCCAAAGGCTCG
>CAXSES010000275.1:0-4577 GCA_964236225.1 uncultured Acetobacteraceae bacterium | reverse complement strand
TTCCAAAGGCGAGCCTTTGGCGGGGTCCAGGGGCAGAGCCCCTGGCCTTGCTTCCCTGACAGGTCGGAACAAGGTCGCCTGCCTCAGTGGTTGTGCCGCGGCGTCGTGCGCGCGACCTGGCGGAACTCCGTCGCGCCCTCGATCACCGCGCCGCCCTCGCTCTGCCCGACCGTCGCGCGGTAAAGCGCCTGCCACGGCGTGGCGCTGGCCGGCACAGGCGGCAGGCCGTCGGCCCGGCGCGCGGCGATCACCTCCTCGGGCACCAGCATGTCGCAACGGCCGTGGACGAGATCGACGCGGATCGCGTCGCCGGTGCGCAGCCAGGCCAGCCCGCCGCCGGCCGCGCTCTCCGGCGAGGCGTTCAGGATCGACGGGCTGTCCGCGGTGCCGGACTGCCGGCCGTCGCCGATGGTCGGCAGGCTGGTCACGCCCCGGCGCAGCAGCGCGTCCGGCGGCTGCATGTTGACCACCTCGGCCGAGCCGGGCCAGCCGAGCGGGCCGGCGCCGCGGACCACCAGGATGCAGCCCTCGTCGATCTCCAGCGCAGGGTCGTTGATGCGCGCGTGGTAGTCCTCGGAACCCTCGAACACGATGGCGCGGCCCTCGAAGACCCCCTCGTGGCCCGGGCGCTGCAGGTAGCGGGCGCGGAACTCGTCGGAGATCACGCTGGTCTTCATGATCGCGAAGTCGAACAGGTTGCCGCGCAGCACCAGGAAGCCGGCCTGCGCCCTGAGCGGCGCGTCGTAGGCCAGGATCACCTCTCGGTCCGTGCTCCGCCGCCCCGCGAGGTTCTCCCCCATGCTCCGTCCGGTGACGGTGGGGCAGGAGGCGTCGAGCTGTCCCGCCTGCAGCAGCTCCCACATGACCGCGGGCACGCCGCCGGCGCGGTGGAAGCGCTCGCCGAGCCAGGCGCCGGCCGGCTGCACGTTGGCCAGCAGCGGGATGTCGTGGCCATGCGCCTGCCAGTCGTCCGAGCGCAGCGCCACCCCGGCGTGGCGCGCGATCGCGGCGAGGTGCGGCTGCGCGTTGGTCGAGCCGCCGAGCGCGGAGTTCACCTTGATCGCGTTGAGGAACGCGGCGCGAGTCAGGATCTGCGACGGGCGCAGGTCCTCGTGCGCCATCTCCACGATTCGCCGCCCAGTGCGGTAGGCGATCTGCCCGCGCTCGCGGTAAGGCGCGGGGATCGCGGCGCACCCGGTCAGCGACATGCCCAGCGCCTCGGCCAGCGCGTTCATCGTCGACGCCGTGCCCATGGTGTTGCAGTGGCCGAGCGAGGGCGCGCTGTCGAGCGCCGCCTGCAGGAACTCCGCCTCCGTGATCTCGCCCGCCGCCAGCCTGCGCCGCGAGCGCCAGATCACCGTGCCGGAGCCGGCCAGCTCGCCCTCGTGCCAGCCGTCCAGCATCGGCCCGCCGGACAGCACGATCGCCGGGATGTCCACGGTCGCCGCCGCCATCAGCGAGGACGGCGTCGTCTTGTCGCACCCCGTCGTCAGCACCACCGCGTCGATCGGGTAGCCATACAGGATCTCCACCAGCCCGAGATAGGCGAGGTTGCGATCGAGGGCCGCGGTCGGGCGCTTGCAGTTCTCGAAGGTCGGGTGGGTCGGGAACTCCATCGGGATGCCGCCGGCGTCGCGTATGCCGTCGCGCACCCTGCGCGCCAGGTCGAGGTGGATTCGGTTGCACGGGTTGAGGTCGCTGCCGGTCTGCGCGATGCCGACGATCGGCCGGCCCGAGCGCAGCTCCTCCGGCGTGGTGCCGTAGTTCATGAACCGCTCCAGGTAGAGCGCGGTCATGTCGAGGCGGTCCGGGTCGTCGAACCAGTCGCGCGAGCGGAACCGCCGGGCGAGGGCATCGGTCATGGCGTGGGCTCCAGGGTTAGCAAGCAAGGCTGGGCTCTGCCCAGACCCGCCAGGGGCGAGCCGCCCCTGGACCGGCCTCTTTTAAGGGACGGATTCCAGAGGCCTGCCTTTGGCGGAGTTTGAGGCCCAATGCTTGAAGGCAAGGCCTCGACCCTGCCTGCTTGGGCGGTCACAGCACGCCCCGCCCGCGCAGGTTGCCGATCAGCGCCAGAACCCCGAACTCCCACGGCGCGATCCTGTCGCAGCGGTCCACCCGGTTGGTCAGCGCGCCCAGCTCCGGCGCCGAGATGCGAACCTCGTCGCCGATCTCGTGGGTGAAGCCGAGGCCCGCGCCGCGCCGGTCCCTGGTCGGCGCGAACATCGTGCCGAGGAACAGCATCAGCCCGTCCGGGTACTGGTGGTTCGGCCCGATCGTCTGCGCCACCAGCGCCGCCGGCGCGCGCGAGATCGCGTCCATTCGGCTCTCCCCGCGCATCTCGAAGCCGTCGCGGCCGGTCACGCACAGGCTCACCACCAGGCGCTCGACCGTGCGCAGGGTGAAGCGGTCGTCGAACAGCCGCAGGAACGGGCCGATGGCGCACGACGCGTTGTTGTCCTTGGCCTTCCCGAGCAGCAGGGCGGAGCGGCCCTCGAAGTCGCGCAGGTTCACGTCGTTGCCCAGCGTCGCGCCCACGATCTCGCCGCGCGAGGACACCGCCAGCACCACCTCTGGCTCCGGGTTGTTCCACTCCGAGCCGGGATGGATGCCGACTGCGGCGCCGGCGCCGACCGCGGCCATCGGCGGCGCCTTGGTGAACACCTCCGCGTCGGGGCCGATGCCGACCTCGAGGTACTGCGACCACAGATCGAGGCCCTGCAGCACCTGCTTGACCCGCGCGGCCTCAGGCGAGCCCGCGCGCAGGCCGCGCAGGTTGGCGCCGACCACGGGGACCAGCCTGGCGCGGATCGACTCGGCGGCGGCGGGGTCGCCCTTGGCGCGCTCCTCGATCATGCGCTCCAGCATCGAGTCCGCGAACGTCACCCCCGCCGCCTTGATCGGCTGCAGGTCGCACGGCGCCAGCAGCCGCCCCGCCGGCCCGCCCTCCTCCCCCACGAACGCCTCCAGCGCGCCAAGCGTCGGGAGCGCCTCCGGCCGCGCCAGCCGCTCCTGCAGGCCGGGCAGCTCCAGCAGGCCCGCGACGGTGGGCGAAAGGCCGGTGAGGTCGCGCACCTGCCCCCGCCCGACCAGAACCGGGCAGGGGCCGCCCTGCGCGCGGGACCAGACGCGACCGACCAGAAGCGCGCCGGCGTCGTCGGGCAGCAGGCCGTCGGGAATGGGGTGCGCCATCGGAGACCTTCAGGGAAGCGGCGACGGACTCTGCCCGGGCCCGCCAAAGGCCCCCATGTCCAGGCATGGAGCCTCGGCAAGCCATCGGCCCTGGACTATGGCACAAGGCGCGGCAACGCACCGCCCTGCCTTGAACATGCGTGGGTCCGGGGGCTCCAGCCCCCGGCGGGTCCCGCCTTGAAGCAGGGGGCAGAGCCCTGGCCTTGCCTGCCTTCTTGCCCCGGCCTCACGGCCGCAGCGCCCCGATCGCGTTGACGTAGAGCGAGTACACCGACGTGCTCGCCGTCATGAACAGCCGGTGGCGCTTCCTGCCGCCGAAGCACAGATTGGCGCAGCCTTCCGGCAGGTGGACCTTGCCGATCAGGGTGCCGTCCGGCGCGTAGCAGCGCACCCCGTCCTCCGCCGGGTCGGACCAGCCCATGCTGCACCAGACGTTGCCGTCGAGGTCGGTGCGCAGCCCGTCCGTCATGCCGGGAGCGAAGTCCTCGGCGAAGATGCGCCCGCCCGAGAGGCCCGCGCCGTCGACGTCGAAGACGCGGATGTGGGAGGGGCCGCCATGGGTGATGCCGCTGTCGACGACGTAGAGCCGGCGCTCGTCCGGCGAGAACGCCAGGCCGTTGGGTCGGGTGAAGTCGCCGGCGACGACGCTGGCGCGCCCGGTGGCGGGGTCGAGGCGATAGACGTTGCGCGGCAGCTCCGCCTGCGCGGGCGTGCCCTCGTAGGGGCCGTCGATGCCGTAGCCGGGATCGGTGAACCACACCGCGCCGTCTGCGGCGACCACCACGTCGTTCGGCGCGTTGAGCGGCCGGCCGTCGTGGCGGTCGAGCAGCACGGTGATGCGGCCGTCATGCTCGGTGCGGGTGACGCGGCGGGTCTCGTGCTCGCAGGTGACGAGGCGGCCCTCGCGGTCGCGGGTGTTGCCGTTGGCGTGGCGGCTGGGGCTGCGGAAGGTGCTGACGTGCCCGTCCTCCTCCAGCCAGCGCAGGATGCGGTCGTTCGGGATGTCGCTCCACAGCAGGTAGCCGCCATCGGCGAAGTACACCGGGCCTTCCGCCCAGCGGAACCCTGTGGCGATGCGCTCGACCGCGGCGTTGCCCACGCGCGCCGTGAACCGCGGGTCGAGCGCCTCCACCCGCGGGTCCGGGTAGCGCATGCCGGCCAGGTTGCCGAGCGGCAGGGCGTGGCGGTCGGCCGAGCCCTGCCTGGCATGCTCATGCATCCGCGTGCCCTCCTGCGCTCGGCGGCTGACGGGTGATGCCGCTGTCGCGACGGCCTCGACCGGGAGAAAGGAACAGCAGGCAAGGCTGGGCTCCCCCTCCGCTGCCCATTCCAACGGCCCAAGCGGGCCGTCGGAACCTTCGGGCAGCTCCGCCCAGACCCGCCAGGGG
>CAXSES010000274.1:0-4577 GCA_964236225.1 uncultured Acetobacteraceae bacterium | reverse complement strand
CCCTGGCCTTGCTTGCCTGGCCGACCACACCGTTCAGACTCCGGCGGCGCCCGCCCCCCGCAGCGCTGCCACCACGGCCGCGCCCTTCGGGCTGCCCAGTCCGGTGACCGGGTCCCAGCCCACCGCGCAACTATACCCCGCGTTGTTGCCGTGGGTGATGTCGGTCATGGCAGCCGGGTGGGCGTAGAGCGTCGGGTTGACGAACCCCGCGCTGCGCCCCGCGGCCTGGTTCGCCAGCGCGACCAGCCCGGCCCACAGCGGGGCGACCGCGCTGGTGCCGCCGATCACCATGGCCTGCCCGTCGACGCTGACGTTGTAGCCGGTCTGCGGGTCGGCGTCGCCGGCGACGTCGGGCACGCCGCGGCCGGTTTTGGTGTTGCCCGTCTGCCAGGCCGGGCGGGGGAAATGCGTGCTGTAGCCGCCACCGGTGGCCCCGCCCTGGGCGCCGTCGTTCCAGGCGATTTCGGCGCCCGTGCGCGGCAGGCGGGTGCCGCCGCAGCCGAGCACGTGCGGGCTCGAAGCCGGGAAGTCCACGGTGAGCATCCCCGTCGTGGTGCCGTCCGAGGCCCCGCTGTCGCCTGAGGCGGCGCAGACCGTGATGCCCAGGCTGCCGGCGGTCTGGAACACCTGGTCCATCGCGTCGATGTCCTGGGCCGACCACGAGGATTCCGGCCCGCCCCAACTGATGGAGATCACCGACGGCTTCCTGTGCGCATCGTGCACCGCGGCGGCGATGGCGTTGAGGAAGCCGCTGCCCTGGTTCGCGCCGAAATACACAGCGATCGCGGCCGCCGGCGCCACCGAGCCCACGACCTCGATGTCGAGCTGCACCTCGCCATCCGCGCCGTCCGGGTCGCCCGGCGTGTTGGTGGCGCCGCCCACGGACACCGCCTCCAGGGTGCCGGTGCGATGGATCTTCTTGGCGGCGAAGTAGGCGCTCATCTGCGCCGGGTTGTAGCCGCCGCCCAGCTCGATCAGCGCCACCGTCTGCCCTGCGCCGGTCTGGCCGACGGGAAAGCCGTAATGCGTGGCGACGGCCGCGGGGTCGTAGGAAATGCCGGCGCTCGCGCGAGGGTGGATGCGGAAATGCGCCCGGGCGATCGGGCGCTGATCGAAGCCCGTCACCGCGACCACGTCGGTGGCCAGCTCAGGCGGCACCGAGATGTGACCGCTGCGGCCCACGAACCGCCGGCCGCCCTGCGTGTACACCGCAAGCCCCTCCGGCTGGAACGCGCTGCGCGCCTGGGCGTAGGTGCCGCTCAGGACCAGCATGTGGAACGAGCCCGCCGGCTGCTCGACCTGCAAGCCGTGACTGCGGGCGTAGGCCGCGAACCGCTCCGTCACCGCGTCGCGCGTGCCGTGGCGCCGCGCGTACTCCGCATGGGCCACCGGCAGCGCCGCAGGGTCGATCGGGGCATGGGGCTTGAGCACCACAGTGAGCCGGACGGCGGCGCTGTCGTCGACCTCGCCGGTCCGTGTGCCCGGGGGCTCCACCTGGAAGCTGCGCGGGAAAATCTGCAAACCATGTGTCGTCATCGGCAAGGCCTTCCTGTGCCTGAGAGGGGCTTTGTGGTCCGAGCTGCGTGCACGCCCAGGGTAGCGCCCTGCGTCCTGGCCGGCCCTGCGTCGCCAGCGCATAATGCAGGCCCGGGACCGATAGGGGCAACGGACGCCGCCTCGCCAGCAGGCAAGGCCAGGGCTCTGCCCTGGACCCGCCAGGGGGAGCCCCCCTGGACCGGCTTCACTTAAGTAGTGGGTTCCAAGAGCCCTGCCTTTGGCGGGGTCCCCGCTTCAGGGCATGGGGGCAGAGCCCTGGCCTTGCTTGCCTGACGCACACCCGCACCCGACGCGGTCCGGACCTCGTCCTGGCCGGCTACCTGTGCCACCTAGTCCGCATGGTGCATCTGATCAAGCTGGCCGTCGGCGTGCGCGACCTTGACCATCTGCGCGAGGTGCAGGCGGCCCGCGCCGCCATGGCGCCGCTCCGCCACCTCACCCGATCCTTTCCCCGCCGCATGGAGGAGATCGTGGCCACGGGCTCGATCCACTGGGTCGTGACCGGGCTGCTGCTGGCGCGGCAGCGCGTGATCGACATCGTGGCGACCCGGCGCGAGGACGGCACGCCCTGCACCGCCCTTATGCTCGACCCCGCCTTGGTCGCGGTGGTGCCGCGGCCCGTCAAGGCGTTCCAGGGCTGGCGCTACCTGGAGGAAGACGCCGCGCCGGCCGACCTCGACGCCGACGCGAGAGGCCTCGGCCACGAACTTCCGCCGCGCCTGCGCGCGGAACTCATGGTGCTCGGACTGCTCTGACCGCCCTGCTGCAACCCGGGGCCGCGTGCCTCGCTGTTGCTGGATCACAGGCAAGGCCACACGGGCATGGACAAGCT
The DNA here is from genome assembly GCA_964236225.1 of uncultured Acetobacteraceae bacterium. Classification (GTDB taxonomy): domain Bacteria; phylum Pseudomonadota; class Alphaproteobacteria; order Acetobacterales; family Acetobacteraceae; genus CAXSEF01. Next base: position 2,188 of record CAXSES010000274.1, on the reverse strand, counting down.
GCTGATCGCGTCGTCGCCGGTCGAGATCGAGGCAAGGGCGGAGGCGGCGGGATTGCCCCGCGCCGCGCACGATCTCGCGCTCGCGCTGTTCCACGATCTCACCGGCAGGCTTGGTCACGCGGCCCGTTCGCTCCCGGGTCAGGCGACGCACTGGCCGTCGCACCGCTTCTACTTCGCCGAAGCCGCCGAACCGGAGATGGCCGTGCTGCTCAAGGGACTGGAGGAGCGGCCGGACTTCGCCGAGGTCGGCGGCGCCGCCTATGACGGCCACCAGCCCGCAGGCCTGTTCGTGCGCGATGCCAGGGACGGCTACTGCGGCGTGCTGGTCGGACACGAGAGCCACGAGGGCCTGCGCTCCCCGATCCGGCCAGAGCTGCGCTAGGCATCCCGGCCTCCGCGCAGGCCGGCCCGCGTGGCACCGGCGCCACACGCCCGCAGGACCCCGACGCAAGCCTTGCCCCGCGCCTCGCGCAGTCGTCATAACCGGACAGGGGCCGCGGCGCAGGACGGCCAGGGGGACGTCCGATGCGACTGCTGCTTCTGCTGCCTTTCCTCGGGCTGCTCTGGGTGCCGTTCTACAACCTGAGCGAGCCGTCGCTGCTCGGCTTCCCGTTCTTCTACTGGTACCAGCTCCTGTGGGTACCGGTGACCGCGCTGCTCACCTTCGTGGTGTGGCGGAGCGAGCGGCCATGAGCATCATCGCCCCGGGCGGGCTGCACTGGACCGCCTTCGCGGTGTTCGCGTTCTTCTTCGTCCTGGTCTCGGTGATGGGCTTCGTCGCCGCGCGCTGGCGCCGCCCCGCAACCCTCGCCCACATCGACGAATGGGGCCTTGGCGGACGCCAGTTCGGCACCTGGATCACCTGGTTCCTGGTCGGCGGCGATTTCTACACCGCCTACACGGTGATCGCGGTGCCTGCCCTGGTGTTCTCCGCCGGCGCCTACGGCTTCTTCGCCCTGCCCTACACGATCCTCGTCTACCCGTTCATCTTCGTCGTCATGCCGAAGCTGTGGGAATACGCGGCCGCAGGCGGGCACGTCACCGCCGCCGACGTGGTGCACGCCCGCTACGGCTCGCGCGCCCTGGAGCTGGCGGTGGCGATGACCGGGCTGCTGGCGACCATGCCCTACATCGCGTTGCAGCTCGTGGGCATGCAGGTCGTGATCGGCGCGCTCGGTCTGGTCGGCGAGCTGCCGCTGGTTGCGGCCTTCCTGATCCTGGCGCTCTACACCTACTCCGCCGGCCTGCGCGCGCCCGCCTTGATCGCCTTTGTCAAGGATACGATGATCTACATCGTGGTGCTCGTCGCCGTCGCCGTGATCCCGGCCCATCTCGGCGGCTACGGCGCGGTGTTCACGGCCGCGGAAGCGGCGTTCAAGGCCAAGGGCTCCGGCGGCATCCTGCTCAAGCCGGCACAGATGCTGCCCTACGCCTCGCTTGCCCTGGGCTCGGCGCTCGCCGCCTTCATGTACCCGCACACCCTGACCGGGGTGTTCGCATCGAGGAGCGCCGAGACGATCCGCAAGAACGCGATCCTGCTGCCCGCCTACACCCTGCTGCTCGGCCTGATCGCCCTGCTCGGCTACATGGCCTATGCCGCCGGCATAGACCCCAAAATCCCGCCCACCAGCGTCGTGCCCGCCCTGTTCGGCGCCATCTTCCCGGAGTGGTTCGCCGGCTTCGCCTTCGCCGCGGTGGCCATCGGCGCCCTCGTGCCCGCCGCGGTGATGTCGATCGGCAGCGCCAACCTGTTCACCCGAAACGTCTGGAAGGCCTACGTCAACCCAGCCGTCACTCCCGCAGGCGAGGCCCAGGTCGCCAAGATCACCTCGCTCCTGGTCAAGCTCGGCGCCCTGCTCTGCATCTTCTTCCTGCAGACCAAGGACGTGATCGACCTGCAGCTCATCGGCGGCCTGGTGATCCTGCAAACCTTCCCCTCGGTGGTGTTCGGCCTGTTCACCCGTCGGTTCCGCGCCGAGGGGCTGCTCGCAGGCTGGGGTGTCGGCATCGTCTGTGGAGGCTGGATCGTGATCGGCGACGGCCTGAAGCCGGTGCACCAGATGGTGGTCGGCGGCACCTCATACGGCGTCTATGTCGGTCTGCTGGCGCTGGCGGCGAACATCGTGGTGGCCGCGGCGGTGTCGCTGGCGCTGGGCAGCGAGCGGCAGGCGGCGCAGGCGTAGTTCCG
>CAXSES010000273.1:0-4612 GCA_964236225.1 uncultured Acetobacteraceae bacterium | reverse complement strand
GCATCAGGCAGGCAAGGTTGAGGCTCTGCCTCAAACTCCGCCAAAGGCTCGCCTTTGGAAACCACTTGCTTAAGTAAAGCCGGGTCCAGGGGGGGCTTCCCCCCTGGCGGGTCTGGGCAGAGCCCGGCCTTGCTTGCTTCCAGGTCGACGGCCCCGGTCGCGTCACCAGCCGGCGCCCGGCGCGGCGAAGTGGCCGGCGGCCTCGTGCAGCGCCTCGTCCGGGGCGGGCTGGCGGAGGTAGGTGGCGAGGTCGCGCCCCATGCGCTCCACGCTGGCTCCGCGCAGGAACGCCTGTAACCCCAGCGAGCGCTGCACCAGCGCCAGGCCCTCCAGGCACGCCGCCTCAACCGCCGTCCGCCCCAGGTTCACGCGCGCCGCGACCCAGGCGAGATCGCGGGCGGGGTCCTCCGCCTCCGGCCCGATCGCCTCCACCCACAGCCGGGCAGTGCCGGCGCAGACCAGGGCGCGGCCGAAGCGGGCGCGCTGGTGCGGATCGTCCAGGCGGCCGCGGGCGGCGAGCTGCGCGCGCATCTCCTCCACCAGCGCGGCCAGCGCGCCGGCCGCCACCGCGGAGCCACGCCACGCGCCGGCGGAGAAGTCCGGCTCGCGCAGGTAGTCGCCCGGCCGGCCGATCATCGCCTCGGGCGCAAGCGTGACGCCTGCGAACGACACCTGCCCGGTCGCCGCGCCGCGCACGCCCGCGAGCGAGGCCGGCAGAGGGGCGACCCGCTCGGCGCCGTGCAGCGGCACCAGCAGCATCCTGGCATGGCCGTCCTCGTCGCGCGCAGTGACCAGCGCCCGGTCGGCGTGGCCGGCGGCGGAGCAGAACGCCTTGCCGCCGTCGAGCACCAGGCGGCTGCCCTCGCGGCGCACGGCGAGCGCGGGGGCGTCGAACGGGTCCGTGACCCAGAGCGCGAACAGGGCGCCGCCGCGCGCATCGTCGCAGGCCCGCGCGACGGCCCCGGGCGAGGCGTCGCGCAGCACCAGCCTGAGGGCGTTGACGTGGCCCTCGACGATCCGCCCCAGCGCGATGCTGCCCCGACCCAGCGCCATCAGCAGCGCGGCGCAGTCGGCGGCGCCCTCGGCGCTGGTGCCGAGGCCGGTGCCGCCCGCGTCGCGGGGCAGAGGCGCCGCGAGCACGCCGAGCGCGCGCAGGCCGGCGAGGTCGTCGGCGGGAAACGCGCCGTCCGGGTCGAGCCGGTCGGCGTTGCCGCGCATCGTGGCGGCCAGGGACGCGACCCGGACCGGCAGTGCCGGCGCAGCGATCACCGCGCGTCCAGGAGCTGTCTGGCCGGGACGCGGCGCAGGGCGCCCAGCAGGCGGGTGGCGGCCTCGATCTCGGCGGGGAGCGCGGCGAAGGCGACGCGGCGGCGCGCGAGGCGCGGGCTGAGCGCGGACAGCGAGGACCACGCCGCGCCGAAATACCGCCCGCGCAGCAGGCCTTCCACCACGGCGCCGTCCAGGCCGAGATCCACGGCCAGCTCGCCTGGCGGGGTGCGTCCGCCCTGCGCCCAGAGCCGGCGGGCCCAGACCTGGCGAGCCCTGGCGCGAAGCTGCACGCGGCGCCAGGCGTGCCAGGCGGGCTCCAGGCGCTCGTCCGTCAGCTCGTCCTGGCGCAGGATGCGGCGGCGGATCGCGTCGGCCATGCCGTCCCGGGCGCGGCCTTGCGTGCGGCCGGACACCGTGACGACCACCTCCGGGGCATGCCGCACCCGGGCATCAAGGCGCTGCAGGGCCTCGACGAAGGCGCGGTCCTCGCCGCTGGCGCACGCGGGCAGACCGCCGGCGCGGCGGTAGAGGCCGCAGCGCACCGCGATGCTGGCGCCGCTGTGCTCGGTGTGGCGCGGCCAGGGGTCGGCGTCGTCGGGGTCGATGCGCGCGGCGGTCTCGTCGAGCAGGCGGGTCAGCGTGGTCTCGCGCGCGTCGTCCTCGTGCAGGTGGGCGGGGATCAGCAGCGCGTCCGCCGGGTCGATCACCGCGCGCCCGCATACCGCCTCCGCGCCCGCCGCGAACGCCGTCAAGTTCCCCGCCAGCCAGCCGGGCGCCACCACCCCGTCGGCGTCGGTGGTGAGCAGCACGTCGCCGTCCTCGCACATCGCATCGGCGTGGCGCATCGCCAGCGTGCGGGCGTGGCCGGCATTGGCCAGCTCCGGCGGCAGGCGGCGAGCGATCACATGCACCGGCAGGCGCCCGGCGAAGTCGTGGGCGATGCGCTCGCTGCCGTCGGTGCAGTTGTTGAGCAGGACGACCACGGCGTCTGGCCGGGCGGTGCCGCCGAACAGCGCCTCCAGGCAGGGGCCGAGCTGGGCCTCCTCGTCGCGGGCCGGGAGGGCGACGACGGTGCGGGGCGCACGGTCGTGCGGGAAGCCGGTCATTGCGCGCGGGTCTTCATTGCGCGCCGAGATCGGGGCGGGAATGGGGATTGCAAGGCGGCTTGTCGCCCGCAGGGTTCACGATGACTTCAGGTCAGGCGCCCTGCGGGTCCAGGCAAGCAAGGCCGGGCTCCGCCCGACCCGCCCCTGCTTCGAGGTGGGGGCGAGCCGCCCTGGACCAGCCCCCCTGAGGAAGCCTTGCTGCCTTCAGGGCGCCGGGGTCTGGAGGGCGGCCTCGCCCCCCAGCCTTGCCTTCCTGCCTTCTAGGCCTCCGCCGCGACGCCCCCGAGCTGCGGCGCCGCCTCGAGCAGCGCGGCCGTGTACTCGCTGCCAGGATGCGCCAGCAGCGTGGCGGTGTCGGCCAGCTCGACGATGCGCCCGGCGCGCAGCACCGCGATGCGGTGCGCCAGGTAGCTGACGGCCGCGAGGTCGTGGCTGATGAACACGTAGGCGAGGCCGCGCTCGCGCGAGAGGTCCTTGAGCAGGTTGAGCAGCATCGCCTGGGTGGACACGTCGAGCGAGGAGGTCGGCTCGTCGAGCACGATGATGTCGGGCTCTGCGGCGAGGGCGCGCGCGATGGCGATTCGCTGCGCCTGGCCGCCGGAGACCGAGCCGGGCAGGCGGTCGGCCAGCGCCGCGGGCAGGCCGACGCGCTCCAGCAGGCCGCCGACCGCGGCGCGGCGCTCGCGGGCGGGGCGGCCGGCGAGGCGAAGCGGCTCGCCCACGCTCTGCGCCACCGTCATGCGCGGATTAAGCGACTCGCGCGGGTCCTGGAACACCACCTGGACGCGGCGGCGCTGCCGGGCGCGCTGCGGGCCGCGCAGGGCGCCCAGGTCGTGGCCGTCGAGCAGGATGCGGCCCTCGTACTCCGCCATCTGCAGGATCGCGCGTCCCAGCGTGGACTTGCCCGACCCGCTCTCGCCCACCACGCCGAGGCACTCGCCCTCGCCAAGCCGGAACGTCGCCTCCGCGAGCGAGGCCGCCGGCGCCGCGCCCCACAGGCCGCGGCGCCCGTAGCGCACGCTGACCTCCTCCACGTCGAGCAGCGCGCGGCGCGCCGTGGCCGGCGGCTCCGGCAACGCGGTCTCGAGATCCGCGGCCGGCACCTCCGGCGGATACAGGCAGCAGGCCAGCGTGCCCGCCCCCTCCTGGTGCACGACCGGACGCGGCGCCGGGTAGCCGTCGTCGCAGGGCGGCCGGTGGTAGGCGCAGCGCGGCGCGAACCGGCAGCCGGGCGGGCGCGCCTCCGGCTCCGGCAGCGTGCCAGGGATGGTGCGCAGCCTCGCCCGCCCGACCCGGGCCACGGAGCCGAGCAGCGCCTGGCTGTAAGGGTGAGCGGGGTGGGCGAAGAACGCGCCCGCCTCGCCCCACTCGACGCTGCGCCCGGCATAGAGCACGTGCACCCGGCTCGCGTGCTCCTCCACCACGGACAGGTCGTGGGTCACGAACAGCACGCCCATGCCGCGCTCGCGCCGGAGTCGCGCCAGCAGCGCCATGATCTGGCGCGCCACCAGCGGGTCGAGCCCGGTCGTCGGCTCGTCGGCGATCAGCAGCCGCGGCGAGCAGGCCAGGGCGCTCGCGATCATCACCCGCTGCCGCATGCCGCCGGAGAACTGGTGCGGGTGGTCGCCGAGGCGGTTCGCGGCGTCCGGGATGCCCACCTCGTCCAGCAGGGCGCGGGCGCGCGCCGTCGCGGTGCGGCGGTCGGTGTCGGTATGCGCGCGGACCGCCTCCGCGATCTGCTGGCCCACCGTGTGCGAGGGGTTCAGCGCGGCCAGCGGGTTCTGGAACACCATGCCGATGTCGCGCCCGCGCACCCGGCGCAGCTCCGGCTCGCCCAGGCGCAGCAGGTCGCGCTGCGCGCCGTCCTGGCCGCGCAGCAGGGCGCGGCCGCCGAGCACCGCGCCGGGGGGGAGCAGGCGCATCGCGGCCAGCGCCGCCATCGTCTTGCCGGAGCCGGACTCGCCGACCAGGGCCAGCATCTCGCCGGCAGGCACGGCCAGGTCGAGGGCGTCGAGCACCGTCACCACGCGGCGGCCTCGCGGCAGGGCGACGCTCAGGGCCTCGAGGCGGAGCACGTCATCGGTCATCGGGTGCTCCCTGGGGGCATGAGGAAGGGAAGGAAGGCCAGGGCTCTGCCCTGGACCCGCCAGGGGAAGGTCCCCTGGACCGCCTCCTCTTAAGTAAGGCCGGTCCAGGGGCGGCTCGCCCCCGCCTTGAAGCAGGGGCGGGTCTGGGCG
>CAXSES010000272.1:0-4646 GCA_964236225.1 uncultured Acetobacteraceae bacterium | reverse complement strand
AGGGCAGGTCGCTCCCGTAATGGTCCATGCCGATCGAGTTCTCGACCACGCAGCCGTCCGGATCGATGTAGTAGGTGAAGATGTTGCCGCCTGCCCCATGTCGCCCCGGGCCCCACAATAGATACCGGTCCTTCAGGACCAGGGTGTCGGCGATCCCCACGAGATCTTCCATCGAGTTCTGGTTGAATGCGTAGTGGTTCAGTTTCGGCGCGCCCTGGTAGAGGGCGACGGTGTGGTGGTAGCCATCCCAGGCTCGGAACCACAGGAACTCGTCCTGCGATGTGCGGTCGGTGAGTTCCATGCCGAGCACGCCGGTGAAGAAATCACGCGCGACGAGCATGTCGGAGACGTTCAGATTGACGTGCTCGATCCGCTTCGGCCGGGAGCCGGCGCCGACGTGGCGCTGCGTCTGATTGCGCACGACCGGGGAATGGACCTCGAACACGGCGCCGAAGGGAGTCATGAAGCGCACCGCCCGCTCCATGAACGGGTCAGGCGGACGATCGTCCAGGATCCTGATCCCGCCGGATCGCAGCCGCCGCTGCACTTCGTCAACGCAGGCCGCATCCATGGCCTCCAGCCCGATGGCCTCCACCGCCGCTTCCGGTCCGCGACGGTAGGATATCTCATGATGCCGCTGGTTGGCGGAGAGGTACACCGTGCCATTCCGACGTTCGGTGATCTTGAGGCCGGTGATCTCGACCAGATCCTCCGCCGAGACGTCAGGGTCGGGCACGGTGAAGGCCACATGGCCCATTTGCCGGATCATATGCGCCATGGCGTTCGGTCTCCACTCGTTGCTGAAGGGCCGCCTTCGATCGGCGCTCCCGGGTTCACGCGGCGGCGGCGGCGGCGGCGCGCCTGATCCTGGCTCGACGCTGGCGATGAAGCCGTCCATCGTCCGCCGGCCCACGTCGACCGCCTTGCCGCCGGCGACGACCGTCACGTCGGTGATGCCGACGACCTTGAGGATGAGGCGGAGGCGCTGGGTCGCGATGTCGCGGTCGCGGATCGGCGAGTCCTCGGCGCAGGCGCCGCCCCAGGCGATAGGTGCCCGACCCGCCTGGGCAGGCTCCTGTCAGTGCAACCGTGCGCCGGCGGGCAAACGATGGTGTGAAGCTTGCGCTGCCCGGCGCAATGCACTGGGTGGAACCCCCATCTCGCGTTGGAAGCGGTCGGCGAAGTGGGCGGGGGATGGAAAGCCCGACAGCAATCCCACCCGGGCCAGCGGGAGGCTGGAGTGCACCACCAAGTGTCGCGCCCGCTCCAGCCGGCGACGGAGCATGTAGGCATAGGGCGTGGCGCCCGTCGTGCGGCGGAACTCCCGGGCGAAATGGTGCAAACTGAGGTTCGCCTCGACCGCGAGTTGGCTCAGCGTCGGAGAGGAGGCGACCGGACAGAGCAGGCGGGAGTCGATCAGTTCCTTCACCCGCCGGAGTTGCCGCGGCGCCAGGCCGCCGACGGCCCTGTTGCCTCCGCGGGCGGGCTGTTCGACCAGCGCCCCGGACAGCCGCATGACGATGCTCGACAGCAGCAGGGGGTCGGACCCGACACCTTCGTGCAGCGCCACAAGCGCCCGCTGCGCGCATCGCTCCAGTTCCGGGTCCCGCTCGAGGAAACGCGCCATCACGTTCGGGCGCCCCTTCAGCCCGGACGCCTCCGCCAGGTTCGCCAGGGGGACGAAGACCTGCGCCACGGCGGCCTCCCCGCGAATCGAGAACCTGGTCAGCTCGTCCGGATTGACCACGGTGATCAGGCCCAAGCCCGAAGGCCTGTGCGACCAGGCGCCGGCGCCCCAACGCTCGACGGTCTGAGTTTCCGTAAGGACAAGCGTGAGGCACGCCGCGTCGTCTCCGCCGATGGTGACCTCCGTGTCTCCGTGTCGCCAGTGCGCGATCGTAAGCGGTATCCCGGGGTCGAGAGCCGGTCTGCCGACAGCGTGGGAGGCGGCCTCGTGGCCCGCGTTCGTCAGCCCCGCGTTCGTCAGCCCCGCGTTCGTCAGCAAGGTCATCGCTTCTCCTCCGGACTGAAAGGCCTCTTGGAAATCGGCTGCAAGAAGACCGGGTGCGCATCGGGCAGCGGACAGCGAGCCAGGCGAGAGGAACGTCCACGCCAAAGCCTTGAGGGAGCGGGCTTCAGCGTGGACCTCGGTTGCCGACGGTTCACGCGGCGGCGGCAGCGCGCTCGATCTCGGGTTCGACGCTGGCGATGAAGCCGTCCATCGTCTGCTGGCCCATGTCGACCACCTTGGCGCCGCCGCCGGCGACGACCGTCACGTCTGTGATGCCGATGACCTTGAGGATGAGGCGGAGGTACTGGGTCGCGAGGTCGCGGTCGCGGATCGGCGAGCCCTCTGTGTAGACGCCGCCCGAGGCGAGCAGCACGGTCGCCTTCTTGCCCGTGACGAGGCCGCTGCCGTCGAAGCCGAGCGTCATTCCCTTGCGAACGATGTGATCCACCCACGCCTTCAGCGCGGCGGGCACGTTGTAGTTGTAGACCGGCGTGGCGATGACGATGTGGTCGGCCGCGAGGAGCTCGCCCACCAGCGCGTCGGACAGCCGCAGCGCCTCCTTCATCTCCGGCGAGTGCTGCTCGGCGGGCGTGAAATAGGCGTGGAGCCAAGGCGCGGTCACGAACGGCAGGTGGGTCTCCATGAGGTCGCGATCGACGACCTCGCCGCCCGGGTGCGCGGCCCGCCAGTCCGCCACGAAGCGGCGGGTCATGTTGCGCGAGATGGAATGGTCGCCGCGCGGGCTGGTCTCAACGACGAGAAGCCTGGTCATGGAAGGAACTCCTTGAAGGGTTTATCCGAAGCGGAAGCCGGAGATCGGCTTGCCGAGCGCGCTGCCGTGGAAGGCGGTCCGGCCCGGCTCGCCGGACGCGGCGCCGGCGGCCACCATCAGCGGCAGGAGGTGATCCTCGTGAGGCTGCGCCTGGCGGGCTCCTGGCGCCCGCTCCCACTCGATCAGCGAACGCTCGCGCGTCGCGCCGTCCGCCATCGCCTCGCGCAGCCATGCGTCGAAGGTCTCGGCGGCGGGATCGACGCCGCCGTTCCCGCCCATGAAGCCGCGCATGTTGTGGTAGGTCTGGCCGCTGCCCACGATCAGCACGCCCTCCCTGCGCAGCGGCCCGAGCGCCCTGCCGATCGCGAGGTGCGCCGCGGGATCGAGCCCGTGCCGGAGCGACAACTGGACGGTCGGAATGTCGGCGTCCGGGAACATCACCTTCATCGGCACGAACACGCCGTGGTCCCAGCCGCGCGCCGTGTCCGAGCCGCTCTCGATCCCCGCCTCGCCGAGCAGGTCGCGCACCCGCGCCGCCAGCTCCGGCGCCCCTGGCGCGGGCCAGGTCAGCCGGTAGGTGTGCGCGGGAAAGCCACCATAGTCGAACAGCAGCGGCGGCGCGGTGCCGGCGTTGACGGTGGGACGCGCCTCCTCCCAGTGCCCGGACACGACGAGGATCGCGCGCGGCCGTTCGTCGAGCGCCCCGGCGAAGCCCTGGAGGTAGGCTTCCAGCTCCCGCCAGGTGTCGCGCATCGGACCTGGATCGAGGAAGAAGCAGGGGCCGCCGCCGTGATTGATGAAGTAGGTTGCTTGCATGGGAGTGATCTAGGCTTCACCACTTCCCTGCGGAAGCGATCAAATCATGATCGTCTCCATCGGCGGAGATGATGGTTGACAATAGGAAACCTCAGCCTCGACCAGTTGCGCGTGCTGGTGACGATCGCCGACGCGGGCAGCTTCTCCGCCGCCGGGCGCAGGCTCGGGCGCGCCCAGTCCGCGATCAGCCAGGCGATCGCGACGCTGGAGGCGACGCAGGGCGTGGCGCTGTTCGACCGCGACGGCCATCGGCCGCGGCTGACCGAGGTCGGGCGCGTGCTCCTCGACCAGGCACGGCTGGTGCTGGCCAGCGCCGCGCGCTTCGAGGCGGTGGCGGCCGGGACCCGGGGCGGGCTGGAACCAGAGCTGGCGCTCGCCATCGACCCGCTGGTGCCCACCGCGCCGCTGATCGACAGCCTGCGCGCGCTGAGCGAGGCCTTCCCCGACCTGCCGGTCAGCTTCTCGACCGAGGGGCTGGGCGGCTCGCTGCGGCGGCTGCGCGCCGGCTCGGCGGCGCTCGCGATCTGCCTGCTGCTCCCCGACGTTCCAGAGGACATCGCCGCCTACAAGCTGCTGCGGGTCGCCATGCGGCCCGTGGTGGCGCCCGGCCATCCCCTGGCGTCGCTGGGGCGCCCTGCCACGCGCGACGACCTGGCGCCGCACGTCCAGCTCGTGCTCTCCGACCCGGTCGATCCCGGCGGCGCGGCCTACGGGATCTCGGGCGCGCGGCTGTGGCGCTTCGCGGACCTTGGCCGTCGCCTCGACTTCCTGCTTGCCGGCTTCGGGTGGTGCCGGATGCCGGACCACCTCGTCGCGGCCCCCGTCGCCGAGGCGAGGCTGGTCGCGCTCGGGATCGAGGACGACCCGACGCCCGTCGAGGGGCTCGTCATCTACGCGGCGCACCGGCGCGACCGCGCGCTGGGCCCTGCCGGCCGCTGGCTGCTGGACAGGTTGCGGCAGCGCCTCGCAATCGCCTCCTGAAGTGACCTGATGCCAGAGGCCGAGTGCGATGGCCTGTCGCCAAGGAAGGCCAGGGGCTCTGCCCCC
>CAXSES010000271.1:0-4669 GCA_964236225.1 uncultured Acetobacteraceae bacterium | reverse complement strand
TGCTTCCTCTCAGGCCGCCGAGAGCGTCCTGCGCAGCCGCGCGATCGCCCCCGGCAGCCCGCGCACCGTCAGGATGCGCCCGGTGTCGTCGTAGTCCTCCGACAGCACGCGCGCGCTCTCGTACACCTCGCCGATCAGCCCCTGCCGTGCGTAGGGCAGCACGAGCACGTCCTCCACCATCGCCGCCTCGAAGAAGCCCACGATCGTCGCGCGCAGCGCGCTCACCGCCTCGGGCGAGTGCGCCGACAGCAGGATCGCGTCCGGGTGCCTCTCGCGCAGCGCCGCGCGCCCCGCCTCGTCGACCCGGTCCGTCTTGTTGAGCAGCAGCAGCGACGGCACGCTGTCCGCGCCGATCTCGCGCAGCACGCCGCGGCTCACCTCCAGTTGCGCCTCGTAGGTCGGGTCGGAGGCGTCCACCACGTACAGCAGCAGCGACGCCTCCAGCGCCTCCGCCAGGGTCGAGCGGAACGAGGCCACCAGGTCGTGGGGGAGCTGCTTGATGAAGCCCACAGTGTCCGAGACCAGCACGCGCGGCCTGGTCTCCGGCTGCAGCGTGCGCACCGTGGTGTCCAGCGTCGCGAACAGCTTGTCCTCGACCAGCACCTCGCTGCCGGTGAGCGCCCTCATCAGCGAGGACTTGCCGGCGTTGGTGTAGCCCACCAGCGCGACCCTGAGCTGGTCGCTGCGCGCGCCGCGCCGCCCGTCGCTGTCGCGCTGCACCGCGTCGAGCTGCTCGCGCAGCTCCGCGAGCCGGTCGCGTATCTTGCGCCGGTCCAGGTCGAGGCTGGTCTCGCCAGCGCCCGCGCCCTGCTGCCGCCCGCCGCCGCCGCCCGTCTCGCGCAGCCGCGGCGCCACGTATTTCAGCCGCGCCATCTCGACCTGGAGCTTCGCCTCGCGCGTGTTGGCGTGGCGGTGGAAGATCTCCACGATCACGCCGGTCCGATCGAGCACCTGCGCGCCAGAGGCGCGCTCCAGGTTGCGGATCTGGCTGGGCGACAGCTCGTGATCGACGATCACGAACTCCGGCCTGCGCGGCGCGTCCGCGTCGGGCTCCGCGGGCCGCGCGGCCCGCTTCCCGTCGGCGGGGGCCTCGAACCGCTCGCGCGCCTTGGATTTCGGCGCCGTGGCCATCGAGCCGACCACGCCGGTGCCGCCGGTGATCGCCGCCAGCTCCTCGAGCTTGCCGCTGCCGAGCACCGTGCCGGCGCCGGTGCCCTCGCGCCGCTGCGACAGCGTGCCGACCACCTCGTAGCCCAGCGTCTTCACCAGGCGGCCCAGCTCCTCCAGGCTCGCGGCATGCGCGGCGTCATCGACGTCGGGCGTCTGGATGCCGACGAGGATCGCGAGCGGAACAGGCGGTTTGGTCTCCATGGCGCGGGTATAGCACGGATCGGCCGGAGGCATCGAAGGCAGGCAAGGCCAGGGCTCTGCCCTGGACCCGCAGGCCAGGGGCCCTTTGATCCCCATCCCTCAAGGTGCGCCGGGTCCAGCGGGGCCTCCCCCTGGCGGGTCTGGGCGGAGCTGCCCGAAGGTTCCGATGGCTCGCTTGGGCCGTGGGTAAGGGACAGCGGAGGGGGAGCCCGGCCTTGCCTGCCTAGCGCGCCGCCGCCACCAGCTCGCGGAGCTGCGCCGCCGCCGGCGCGCCCTTGAGCGCCTCCCGCCACAGCGACTCCGCCACCCTCTGGTGCGCGGTGATCGCCTCGTCCGCCGCGGTGACCATGGCGACGCCGCCCTGCGAGCCGGGGATGCCGTCCGGCCGGAACGGGTTCATCGCCAGCACCGCGCGGTCGCGCGAGCGCATGATCTCGAACGAGGACGACAGCTCCGTGTGCGGCAGCAGCCCGAATTGCAGCCCCATCGGCTCCGCCTCGATGGTGTCGGCGATGCGCTCGACCTCGGAGGCGGCCACCTCGCGGCAGCGCGCGCGCAGCGACTCCGACGCCGCCGCCCCCGCGCCGATGCCCTGCGCCAGCAGACGCTGCACCGCGCCCGCCGGGATCATCGCGATGATCCCCGGACGCCGCGCCTGGTACATCCGCTTGCGGCTCGACATGATCCCCAGCACCTGCTCGGCCAGGGTGTGCATCGTCGTCCTGTCCTCGCCCGCCGCCTCCGCCGCCTCCTCGTAGAGCGCCGCCAGCGTCGCGTCGTAGGCGTCCGACGTGATCAGGTAGGAGATCGGCCCCGACACCTGCAGGATCTGGTCCGCGGTCTCCTCGATCTGGCGCCCGCGCTCCAGGAACCCCACCGGCCGGCTGTAGTACTCGACGCCGATCCCCAGAAGAGACAGCGGCGAGATCTTGAGCAGCTCGGCCAGGCGCTTGACGGTGTCGAGCTTGATCACCTCGCCCTTCTCGTAGCGGTACAGCGCGGCCCGCGACACGCCCAGACGCGCCGCGATCTCCTCCGCGCGAAGGCCGGACTCCAGACGATACGCCCTGAGCTGCTGTCCGATTTCAGTAAACCGCATATGATCCGTTCCGTGACGTGGCGCCTGACAAGCCGGGGCAGACCGGCGTAGCACAATGTTGCGCCGCCGCGAAGGTTATTGAGACTTGCACGACCTGATGCCGCAAACTCGCCCGCTGATATCAAACTTGTTTTATGGACGGCGGTTGTCCGGGCCGCGCGGGTCCTGCTGGCGGGAACATCAACGCCTGCACGGCGGAGTTGCGCCTCCCGCCCTGGCCGGGGGCGCTCCCCCTGGCGACACGCGCATCCCGGCGCGCGCACCCGCCTGCGTCCGGGCGGCCCGGTTGACGCCGCCCCGGCAGTGGACGCTGATCGCCGCTCGCGCCGCGCCGACGCCCCCGGCCCGCATCCAGGAGACGCGATGACCACCGAGCGGGTGCTGCTGGTGCTGCTGCTCGCCGCGGTCGCCCTCGGCTGCGGGCTTGTGCTGTACCCGTTCTTCGCCTCCGTGCTGTGGGCCGCGATCCTGGTGTTCACCACCTGGCCGGTGTTCCAGTGGCTGCGCGCGCGCCTGCGCATGGGCCCGGTGCTCGCGGCCACCGCCATGACCCTGCTCACCGCGGTGGTCGTGCTGCTGCCGCTCGCCCTGCTGACCTCGGACGGCGCCGCCGACCTCGACGCCCTGCGCGCCTCGGTGGAGGGCGTCCTCGCCGCCGGCCTGCCGCAGGCACCCGCCTGGCTCGCCGCCCTGCCCAGCGTCGGACCCTCGCTCGGACGCCTGTGGAACAGCTGGGCCGCCGACCTCGGCGTCATGGCCAGCTTCTTCCGCCCCTATTTCGGCCTGATCGCCGAGAACGGCCTCGCGGTGCTGCTCGGCATCGCCAACGGCATCGTCCGCTTCACCCTGGCCCTGTTCATCGCGTTCTTCTTCTGGGTGTCCGGCGCGGCGCTGGGCCTGCACCTGCGCGCAGTGCTGCACAGGATCGTCGGCGCCCGCGCCGACGCTCTGATCCGCGTCACCGGCGACGTGGTGCGCGGCACCGTCTACGGCATCCTCGGCACCGCGATCGTGCAGGGCATCCTCACCGCCTTCGGCCTGTGGCTGGTGGGCGTGCCCCGGCCGGTGCTGCTCGGCGCGCTGGCCTCGATCCTCTCCGTGCTGCCGATCGGCGCCCCCCTGGTCTGGCTGCCCGCCGTCGCCTGGCTGCTCATCGACGGGCACACCGCGCGCGGCGTCTTCCTGCTGATCTACGGCGTGGTCGCGGTCTCCGGCGCCGACCACACCATCCGCCCGTACTTCATCGCCCGCGGCGCCCACCTGCCGTTCCTGCTCACCGTGATGGGGGTGCTCGGCGGCGTGCTGCAGTTCGGCCTGCTCGGCGTCTTCCTCGGACCCACGCTGCTCGGCATCGGCTTCAGCCTGGTCATGGAGTTCAGCCGCTCCGAGGACCGGCCGCTGTCCTCGCCGTGGCGCTGAAGCCGGCGGGCAGGGTCGAGGCGCCGCCTCATCCGCCAGGGGCTCGCCTCTGGACCCCGCCAAAGGCTCGCCTTTGAAAACCATCACCTAAGTTGTGCCGGGTCCAGGGGCGGCTCGCCCCTGGCGGGTCTGGGCGGAGCCCAGCCTTGCTTGCCTGAACGCCCGTCGCATCCGCCCGCTGGTATGGGAGGGAGGGTTCGAAGGGCCGTGCCTTCCGTCGGGTCCGGGCGGAGCGGGCCAAAGGGTCCGGCGGCCCTCTCGGGCCAGCGGAGGCAGAGCCCGACCTTGCGCCCGGCCGCGTCGTGATGCAGTTGCACCCTGTGTCGGCCGCTGCGGTCCCGGCAGATCGGAAAGCGACGCGGGTGGGGTCCTGAGCGCCAAGCTGAGACACGGCCCGTCTCGGGCCCAGCCGCCCAGGATCGCGGTGCCGCAGCGCCCCGCGGACCCCTCCCGCGCCGCGGGCCCGGCGCGCGTCGGCGTCCGCCTGCCTGTCAGCCGCACCCGACGCCGCCGGATGCTGCGCCGCATGCTCATCGGCTCGGCGATCCTGCACCTGCTGCTCCTGGCGGTGTTCGTGCTGGCGCCGCGCTCCCCGCCGCCCGACACCGCCCCCGCCGAGCCCGGCATCGCCATGGCGTTCGAGACGCCCAAGCCGAAGGGCGCCGCCTCGGCCACCCCGCAGCCCCACGCCGGCGAGGGCGTCCAGGGCCCGACCGCCTCGGCGGTGCAGAGCGCGCCGCCCGCCACTCCGCCCTCGCCCGAGCCGGCGCCGCCCGCCCC
>CAXSES010000270.1:0-4672 GCA_964236225.1 uncultured Acetobacteraceae bacterium | reverse complement strand
CCTGGACCGCGGACGCCCTGGTCGCGGCGCTGCGCGAGTCGGCACCGGAGCGGCTGCAACACGGCGACGGCCCGACCGCCTACATGTTCTTCAAGTCGAGCAAGGAGATCGAGCTGCTGGCCGCCACCACGGCGGACCCGGACACGTTCAACGCGGCGCTGCTCAAGGCCTTGGAGAACCACAGGCGCTACTTCGCGACGGTGCAGCCGAACCCGGGCGAGGACCAGTCCAACGACCCGCTCGGCTTCATTGCGCTGGGGCCGCTGGCGTTCGCCGCCTCCATGGCGCGGCGCGGCTGGCCGATCACCGTCGCCTCCGACTACCTGCCGCGCTGCGTGCTGGCGGCGTGAGGCGCGCGGCCAGTGCGCCGGCCCGTGCTCGGCTGGCGTCCATGCGGACAAGGCTTCCAGAGGCATCCGCAAGGTCGCCGCCAGTTGCCTGCGCCCGTACCCTTGACACTCCCCGTCCGGACCGGACTCTGCCGCTGCGGCCCCGCGGACCCCACCCGGGGGCTGCCTCCACCCGTAACGCGACAGCGCGCATGAAAGCCCTGCCCACATGACCAGCTACACCTGGAAGCCCACCGCCAACGGCGACTTCCTCGATCCCGGCAACTGGGACCAGGGCGCGGTGCCGGGGCCGGCCGACACCGCCGTGGTCGACACCAGCGCGCTGTCGCCGTTCAGCTCAACCGACGTGGCGACACAACTGACGGACGCGACGCTGTCCGTCGCGTCGCTGGCCTACCGCTACACCTGGAACAGCCAGGGCGTCGCCAACATCGCCTCGGCGTTCTTGACGGACTCGACGATCGGGCCGGGCACCACGCTCTCGGTCAGCTCCACGAACTCCAACCCAAAGGCGAACGCCCTGGCGCTGGCGCTCGGGTTCGACCTGCCCTTCTTTGGCGCCGTCAGCAACGCCGGCACCATCGCGATCGGCAGCCCGGGCGACGGCGACGGCACCAAGGTTCGCAGCAATCTCTACGACTCGCTTTTCTTCAACGCGAACCACACCTTCAACGCGGGGGCGTTCAGCAACTCCGGGCTGGTCTCGGTCGGCTACGGCTCGTCTTACAACCTCACCTCCAGCATCTCCGAGGTGCAGTTCGCCAATACCGGCACCATCGCGGTCAGCGGCGGCGCGACGCTCGTCGTGGGCGACTCCTTCATCGGCGTCGGCGTGTTCACGCCCAGCCAGGGCTTCTCCAACGACGGGGTGGTCTCCGTGCTCGGCGCCGCGGGCACGGTCACGCGGGCCGACTTCAACCTGCCGGTGCTCGGCAGCGGTACCTTCATCGCCGATGGCGGCACCAACACGGACAACGCGCAGACTGGAGTCGCCTTCAGCAACGATGTCTCCGGCGTCAACCTCGAGATGCAGAACCACGCTGAAGCCCAGTACAACTTCATCATCGACGGCACCCACACCGGCGGCAGCGTCACGTTCGAGGACAACACGAGCCTGCTGCTCACCCAGGCGTCGGCGGCGGGTCCCTCGCCTGTGCCGCCGATCTACGGCTTCCAGGCAGGCGACGGGCTCGGGCTGTTCCTCGATGCTGGCGGCCTGGACGCCACCAACAGCACGGGGCTGGCCTGGAACCAGGCGAGCCACTCGCTCGACGTGATGTCCGGGACGAACATCGTCTACACCTTCACGCTGATGGGCACCTACAGCCAGGGTGACTTCAGCTTCCTTAACGGCACGATCGGGACGGTGATCACCACCACGAGCACCGCGAACGCGGCCGTGACCCGGAGCACGACGTCGTCCGGCCAGACGATCCTGAGCACGGCGACGGGCGGGCCGATCACCACCGCGGCGGGCGGGTCCACCCAGGTCAATCTCGGCGCGGCATACAGCAGCGTGCTCAGCCAGGGCAGCGACGCGATCACCGCGGGCGCGGGCCAGGCGAGCGTGGTGGCGAGCGGGGCGGCGACCACGGTGGCGGGCGGCGCCGGGCGGCTAAGCTTCCAGGGCGGCGCCGGCAGCGCCGTGGTGAGCACCGGCTCGGGCGGCAGCACCGTGACGACGGGCACCGGGTCAAGCCAGGTGTTCCTGGGGGCCGCCGCCGACGTGGTCAACGCGCACGGCCAGGACTTCGTGACGGCGAGCAGCGGCGCGGACACGGTGTATGCCGTGAGCGGGGTGGTCGCCTATGGCGGCGCGTCCGGCCAGCTCACCCTGGTGAGCGGGGCCGCGGCCAGCACCGTGGTCGGCGGCGGCGGCGACGCCACGGTGTATGGCAGCACCGGCGGCGGCGGCGTGGTCTACGCCGGCACCGGCGCCACGGAGTTCGTGGGCGGCGCCGGCGCCAGCACCTTCGTGGGCAGCGGCGGCACGGGGCTGGTCTATGGCGGCGCGGGCGGCGGGGCGATCTTCGGCGGCCCAGGCGGCGGGCAGTTCTTCGGGGCGAGCGCGGCCACGGTGATCGAGGTCGGCACCGGCGCCAGCACCGTGACCGCGAGCGACGGCAACGTGGTGTTCCTGGTGGGCTCTGCCCCCGACCTGGTGGTGGCCGGCGCGGGCAACGTGACGCTGGCGGGTGCCGCGTCGTCCGGGTCGAACAGCTTCTTCGCGGGCTTCGGCGCGGACCAGATCGCCGGCGGCTCCGGCAACGACAGCTTCGTGGCCGGCACCGGGCAGGCGACCCTGAGCGGCGGCGGCGGCTCGAACGTGTTCGCCTTCGCCTTCGGCAGCGCGGGCGGCTCGGACGTGATCACGGATTTCCGCACCGGCGTGGACCACCTGTCGCTGCAGGGCTACGCGGCGGGAGCGGTCGGCGCCGCCCTGTCGCAAGCCACGGTGTCGGGCGGGGCGACCGCGCTGACGCTGGGCGACGGCACCCGGGTGACGCTGGAAGGCGTCACGGGGCTGGGGATTGGGGATTTCGTCTGAACAGGGCCCGGCACTCACCGGCGACCGTGGTGCATGGGTCAGCGGGGTGAGCTGGCTCGGGTAGGATGGGCGAGGCGGTCCCTTCGCCTATCTGCGTCCTGAGGTGCTCCACCGCGCCGTTCAAGGCCGGTGCCGCGTGCCGCCACCACATCCCAGGGCAGCGGCACAGGGTTGCGAACCCGGCGGCCACGATGCGGCTCTTCGCCAGCGCGGCAGCCTGACCGTCCGGTTCACCGACGCGGCGGTCGCCGCCTGGAAAGCTGTGCCGCGAACCACGCGAGGCGGGCAGGCGCGCTGCTCAGTCCTAGCCATCACCACGGCGCTGACACTGCGCGCGATGTTGCGCTTGGCGCTGCGCCAGGCCGAGGGGCTGATTGGCTCCATCCTTGCCATGCCCGGCCTGGCTCTGGCAGTGCCGGACCACTCGACGCCAGGCCGCCGGGCCGGGCGCTGAAGGTGGCATTGCCGCGGCCCGGCTCCGCTGTGCGCCTGCTGGTGGACAGCGTGGAGCTGAAGCTGTGCGGCTCGGGCGAGCGGCTGATCGAGAGGCACGGCACGCGCACTCGTCGGTCCTGGCGCAAGCTGCACATCGGGGTGGACGCCGACGCCGAGCGGATCGTCGCGGCTCCGCTGAGCACCAGCGGCGTCGATGACGCCTCGCAGGTCGCCACCCTGCTGACCAGGCGGGTCTGCTCGCATCGTTCACGGCGAACGGCGCGTATGACCAGGATGGCGTCTGCGGCGAGGTCGCCAGGCGCTCGCCTGTCGCTGCGATGATTGTGCCGCCTCGGTCCAGCGCCGTGCCGGACGAGACCGCCGAGACAGCGCCCACGCAGCGCGACCCTCACCGGCAGACAATCGCCGAGCACGGCCGCAGACACTGGCAGAAAGCCTCAGTGTCAGGCGACAGGATAGACCCATCCGGTAGCGACATCAGGAACCTAGCCACCCTGCGTCGCAGGGGCGAGGTGATTTGGTTGATCAGGTGAGCGTTCCTCCGGCCGTCATGGACGGTCGGAGACAGGTGATGCGGACGCCGGATGAGGTGGCGACGATGTTGCGGCTGCACGGCTTGGGGTGAGGCATGCGCAGGATCGCGGCCGAGGTTGGCTGCAACCGCGAGACGGTGCAGCGCTACCTGGCTTCGGGCCGGTGGCAGGAGTGCCAGACTTCAGCCCGGCTCAGGATGCTGGCGGGACACACGGACTGGATCGCCGGCGGTTCCGTCGTCACCGCGGCAACGCCGACGTCGTGCGCCAGGAGCTGGCGTGCGAGCTGGGCGTGGCGGTCAGCCTGCGCACGGTGGAGCGCTTGGTGTCGCATCTGCGGCGCGCGCTTGCGGCGGATGCGCTGGCGACGGTGCGATTCGAGACACCGCCGGGGCGTCAGCTGCAGATCGACTTCGGCCAGTGCCGGATCGTGGTGGAGGGCTGCGAGGGGAGCAGGGTGTACTTGTTCGTCGCCACCCTGGGCTACTCGGCGTAGAGTCTATGCCCAGGCG
Organism: uncultured Acetobacteraceae bacterium; assembly: GCA_964236225.1. Lineage (GTDB taxonomy): Bacteria > Pseudomonadota > Alphaproteobacteria > Acetobacterales > Acetobacteraceae > CAXSEF01. Next base: position 273 of record CAXSES010000270.1, on the reverse strand, counting down.
TTCACCCATGAGCGGCAATCTGAGGTTGCCCCGTTCTCGTGGACAGTTTGCAGGCTTGCTGGTTAGGAGGCGGTGGGGGCTGCCCCCTCTTCGGCTTTGTAGGTCATCGGCGACCGGCAGCCCAGGCCGGAGTGCAGGCGCACCGGGTTATACCAGCCCTCGATATAGCTGAAGCAGGCCATGCGGGCTTCGGCCTGCAACGCGAACCGCCGACGGCTTAGCAACCCGGCTTCCAACGTCGAGAAGAAGCTTTCAGCCATGGCATCGTCGCAG
>CAXSES010000269.1:0-4676 GCA_964236225.1 uncultured Acetobacteraceae bacterium | reverse complement strand
CCTTAAGTAAGGCCGGTCCAGGGGCGAGGCTGGCCAAAGGTTCCAACGGCCCGCTTGGGCCATTGGAATGGGCAGCGGGAGGAGAGCCCAGCCTTGCTTCTCAGCCCGCCCAGCCCCCCATCGCGCACACCCGCCGCCATTCCGTCTCGCTCACCGGCCCCACGGACAGCCGCGACAGCCGCACCAGCGCCATCCCCGCCAGCTCCGGCTCCGCCCTGACCTGCGCCAGCGTCACCGGCCGCGGCATCGCCCCCACCGCGCGCAGGTCCACGCACAGCCACGGCCCAGGCCTCGCGGTCGGGTTCCTCACAATCGGGTCCCTCGCGGTCGGGGCCTCCCCGGTCGGGTCCGGGTAGGCCTCGCGCACCACCTCGGCGACGCCCACGATCTCCCGGCCGGTGCCGGAATGGTAGAAGAACGCCCGCTCGCCCAGGCGCATCGCGGCGAGGTTGTTCCTCGCCGCGTGGTTGCGCACCCCCGTCCACGGCTCGGTGCCGGCGGCCAGATGCTGCGCCCAGGAGAAGCTGTCCGGCTCGGACTTCACCAGCCACGGCACCGCCCCGGCCTCAGCCCAGCAGGACGCCGTCGCGGAACACGGCGCGGTATGGCCGAACCACCACGCTCTCGAACAGCCCGGCGGCGGCGTAGGGGTCGCCCGCGCTCAGCGCCTGGGCGGCGTCGGAATCCTCGACCTCGACCAGAAGCAGGCTGCCGCAGGGCCGCCCCTCTGGATCGAGCAGCGGCCCGGCCTGCACCAGGCTGGCGGCGTGGCCCGCCAGGTAGGCGATGTGCTTCTCCCGGGTGGCCAGCCGGATCGGCAGGCTTGCGGGCTTGTCCGTGCACATGATGGCAAACAGCATCGGCGTGAAACTCTTCCCTGTTCAGCTTCGCGCCACGATACGGTAAGAACGATGCGGCGATAACCCTGCGGGACGGGCGCGGCACAGGCCGGCGACGCTCCGGCCCAAGAGTAGGGATCGCGGGAGGGACGAACCGTGCAGCACCCGCCCGATCGAGCCACGTCGCCGCGCCGCCGCGCCGCCGGGCAGGACGACGCGCCTCGCGCCCCGCATGCGCCCGCACGGGACGGCGTCGGCGGACGCCGCCGCGCCGCAGGGCTTCTCGCAATTTCGCGGCGCAGCTACAGGTAGGCGTGGTGGACGCAAGCACGACCCTCACGCACGCACCCGCCCGCGCCGGGAGCTGGCTGCACCGGTTCGCGAACCCCGGCCGGTTCCTGCGACTCGGCGGCAGGGCGCAGCCCTGGCTGAACGCCGCCGGCCTGGCGCTGACCCTGGCCGGGCTGGGCTGGGGCCTGTTCCTCTCGCCCGCCGACTGGCAGCAGGGCGACACGGTGCGCATCATGTACATCCACGTGCCGTCGGCCTGGCTGGCGTCGGCCGGGTATGCGTCGCTCGCGGCGTGCTCGTTCGTCTCGCTGATCTGGCGCCACCCTCTGGCGGACCTGGCGGCCGTGGAGATCGGGCCGGTGGGCGCGGGCATCACCGCGCTGTGCCTGGCCACCGGCTCGCTGTGGGGCAAGCCGATGTGGGGCGCGTGGTGGGTGTGGGACGCGCGCCTGACCTCGGTGCTGGTGCTGTTCTTCCTCTATCTCGGCCACATCGCCCTGGTGCGCGCCTTCGACGACCCGCAGCGCGGCGCCAGGGCCGGCGCGATCCTGGCGCTCGTCGGCGTGATCAACCTGCCGATCATCAAGTTCAGCGTGCAGTGGTGGAACACCCTGCACCAGGGCGCCAGCATCTCCCTGACCGGCGCGCCGACCATGGACTCGCGGATGCTGTGGCCGCTGGCGGTGTCCACTCTGGGCTTCACCCTCGGCTTCGCGGCCATCGTCTGCGCCAGGCTGCGCGCGGCGGTGATGGAGCGCCGGGTGCGCGGCCTGCTGATGGCCCGCGCGGACGGCGCAAGCCGCCACGACGGCGCGCAGCCCGGGCATCCCGGCGCGGCCGGCGCCGCGCGCCACGCCACGCTCGCGGACGCCACGCCTCTTCCGGACGCCACGCTGGCGGCCCCCACGCTTGCGGCCCCCACGCTTGCGGATGGCGCGGCATGACGCATCTGCCCTTCATCGCCGCGTCGTACGGCCTCGCCGGCGTGCTGGTCGTGGCTTACTCGCTTGGCGCGGCGCATCGGCTGCGCCAGGCGCGCCGTCGGCTGCGCGCCCTGGACCCCAGGGCCGCGGCGGGGCAGGGGGACACATGACACGCAAGCGTCGCAGGCTGTGGGTGGTGCTGGCCTGCGGCGCGGGCCTCGGCTCCGCGGCGGCGCTGTCGCTGTCGGCGCTCGGCGGCAACCTGGTGTTCTTCATGGCGCCCACGCAGATCGAGGCCGACCTGCCGCCGCCCAGCCGCACCATCCGGCTCGGCGGCATGGTCGAGGCAGGCAGCCTGCGCCGCACCGAAATGGACGGGCAGCCTGCGGCCTCGTTCCGCGTCACGGACGGCAGGACCGCGATCGCCGTCACCTATGTCGGCATCCTGCCCGACCTGTTCCGCGAGGGGCAGGGCGTGGTCACGCTCGGCAGCCTGCAGCGCGACGGCACCTTCCGCGCCCAGGACGTGCTCGCCAAGCACGACGAGGCCTACATGCCCAAGGACGTCGCCGACGCCCTGAAGAAGTCCGGGCGCTGGGACCCGTCCAAGGGCGGCCCGCCGCCGGCCGCGGAGTGGACCGCGCTGGCCGCCGCCCCGGCGCGAGGCTCGTGAGGCATCCCCCCGTGACCGAGGCCCGCCGATGATCCCCGAGCTTGGCCATTTCGCCCTGGCGCTGGCCTGCTGCCTGGCGGCGGCGCAGTTCGCCATCCCCCTCTACGGCGCGCACCGCGCGGACGCCCGGCTGATGGCGGCGGCGCCCGGCCTCGCGGTCGGGCAGTTGCTGGCGCTGCTGGCCGCAGCCGGCGCCCTGGTGTGGAGCGCGGTGTCGGACGATTTCTCGGTCGCCAACATCGCAGAGAACAGCGCGGCCGCGAAGCCGCTGCTCTACAAGATCACCGGCACCTGGGGGAACCACGAGGGCTCTATCCTGCTGTGGGCGCTGATCCTGGGCCTGTGCGGCGGCGCGGTGGCGTGCTTCGGGCGCGGCCTGCCCTCGGCGCTGCGCGCGCGCGTGCTCGGCGTGCTCGGCGGCACCTCCGCCGGCTTCCTGCTGTTCGCGCTGCTGACCTCGAACCCGTTCCTGCGGGTCTGGCCGCCGGCGACCGACGGGCGCGGCATGAACCCGCTGCTGCAGGACCCAGGCCTCGCCTTCCACCCGCCGATCCTCTACGCGGGCTACGTCGGCTTCGCGGTGCCGTTCGCCTTCGCCGTCGCGGCCTTGCTGGAGGGGCGGATCGACGCGGCCTGGGGGCGCTGGGTCAGGCCGTGGGCGCTGGTGTCGTGGTGCTTCCTGACCTGCGGCATCGCGCTCGGGTCGTGGTGGGCGTACTACGAGCTGGGCTGGGGCGGCTACTGGTTCTGGGACCCGGTGGAGAACGCCTCTCTGATGCCGTGGCTCACCGGCACCGCGCTGGTGCACTCCGCCATCGTCGTCGAGAAGCGCGAGAGCCTGAAGATCTGGACGGTGCTGCTGGCGATCGCGACCTTCTCGCTGTCTCTGTCGGGGACGTTCCTGGTGCGCTCCGGCATCCTCAACTCCGTGCACGCCTTCGCCAACGACCCGGCGCGCGGCGTGTTCATCCTGGGGCTGCTCGGCGTGGTCATCGGCGGCTCTCTGCTGCTGTTCGCCCTGCGCGCGCCCACTCTGTCGGCGGGCGGGGTGTTCGCGCCGGTGTCGCGCGAGGGCGCGCTGGTGCTCAACAACATCCTGCTGTGCTCGATCTGCGCGGTCGTCGTCACCGGCACGATGTACCCGCCCTTCGCCGACCTGCTGCTCGGCGCCAAGATCTCCGTGGGCGCGCCGTTCTTCAACGCGACCGTGCTGCCGCTGGCGATCCCGATGTTCGCGTTCATGGCGATCGGCCCGCTGATGCCGTGGAAGCGGGCGCAGCTCGCCCCGGTGCTGCTGCGCGTGTGGTGGGCGGCGCTGATCGCGGCCACGGTGGCGGCGGCCTGCGCGTTCCGCATGGCGGTGCTGCCGGCGCTGGCGTTCGCGGCCAGCGCGTGGCTGATCCTCGGCTCGTTCTCCGAGCTGGTCGAGCGTGTCAGGCTGTTCCGCGTGCCCCTGGCCACGAGCTGGTCGCGCCTCGTCGCCCTGCCGCTGTCCGTGCTCGGCGCCGCGATCGCCCATGCCGGCATGGGCGTGACGATCGCGGGCATCGCGGGCATGTCTCTCGCGCAGCAGAGGATCGTCGCCGTCCATGTCGGCGAGAGCGTGGACGTCGCCGGCTACTCCTGGACGCTGGAGGCGCTGGCGGACGAGCCGGGGCCGAACTTCACCTCGCGCATCGCCACCATCGCCGTCAGCCGCCGCGGCCACCCCGTGGTGACCCTGCGCCCGTCGCGCCACACCTTCGCCAGCCAGGGCCAGACCGTCGAGGACGTGGCGATCGACACCAACCTGATGCGCGACCTCTACGCCGTGCTCGGCGACGAGCGCGACGGCGCGGCTGTGCTGCGCCTGCACGACAACGTCCTGGCGCCGTGGATCTGGCTCGGCGCGCTGGTGATGGCGATCGGCGGCGGCCTGTCGCTGGCGGACCGCAGGCTGCGCGTCGGCGC
>CAXSES010000268.1:0-4700 GCA_964236225.1 uncultured Acetobacteraceae bacterium | reverse complement strand
CGACCTGCCCCACTCCGACCTGCCCAGTCCTGACCCGCTCCGTCCCGACCTGCCCCGTCCTGGCCCGCTCCGACCCGTCCCGACCCGCCCCGCCCCGCCCCACTCCGACCTGCACCGACGCGACCTGCACGGACCCGCCGCCATGCCGCGACACTGCCGCCCCGGCCTCGCGCGCCGCCGCCGCGAGCGCCTCCTCCCGCGGCCGGCGCAGCATCGCGCCGGCGCCCAGCAGCGCCGCCCCGCACGCGCCCGCCACCAGAGCGATCTGCACGGGCGGCGGCACCACGCCGAGCAGCGCCGCGCCGCCCGCGGAGCCGCAGAACGCTCCCAGGCTCCACATGCCGTGCACCGAGGACAGCACGGGGCGGCCCGCGCGCTGCTCGATCCGCACCGCCTCGGCGTTCATCGCGACGTCCACCGTGCCGGACCCCGCGCCGAACCCCACGAGGCACAGACACAGCACAGGAAGCGCCGGCGCCATCACCGCGCCCGCCAGCGCCAGGCAGGCCGCGACCGCGCCGGCCTGGATCACCTGGCCGGTGCCGAATCGCGCGATCAGGCGCGCCGACAGCGGCATCGCCAGCAGCGCCCCCGCCGCGGCGCACAGCAGCACGCCGCCCAGCACCGCCGCAGACAGCGCCAGGCGCTCGCGCAGCGGCGCGACCTCGGTGGCCCACGCGCCGAGCAGCGCGCCGTTGAGCAGGAACACCAGGGTGGTCGCAACCCTGGCGCGACGGACTTCGTGTGACATGGAGGAGGAAGTGCCGGCCTGAGCCGCAGGAAGCAAGGTTGAGGCTCTGCCTCAAACTCCGCCAGGGCGAGCCGCCCTGGACCGGCCTTACTTAAGGTGTGCCGGGTCCAGGGGCGGCTCGCCCCTGGCGGGTCTGGGCGGAGCCCGGCCTTGCTTGCTGTCAGGTCATGCCAGAGACCCCGCCGCTCAGGCCGCCTCGAACCACGCCATGGCCATCCTGCGGTCCACCTTGTCGTTGTCGTTGCGCGGCATCGCGTCGATCACCCGGATCTGCTCAGGCACCGCGTGCGCCTCGATCCGCCCCAGCAGCGCGTGGCGCAGCGCCATCAGGTCGGGCTCCGCGCCCCCGCACCGCTCCACCACGGCCGCCAGCGCCTCGCCGTGCTTGAACACGCAGACCACCGGCCACCCCGAGCGCGCGAACGCGTCGGCGACCTCGTCCAGCTCGACTCGGTAGCCGTGCACCTTGACCTGGAAGTCCACCCGCTCGCGGAAGAACACCTGGCCCTCGCGCCGCTCCGCCCAGTCTCCCGTGTAGTAGCCGAGCACCACCTCGTCGCCCGCCACCACGGGCCGGAACGCCTCCGCCGTGCGCGCCGGGTCGCCGAAGTAGCGGCTGGCGAGCTGCGGCCCGGTGATGACGATCTCGCCCTCGTCGGCGTGCGGCCCGCCCACAAGGTGCAGCGCCATGCCGGGGATCGCGTCGCCGATCGCCATCGTCGCCCCGCACGCGCGCCTGTAATCCTCGGCGCGCAGCTCGACGGACGTCATCGACACCGTGGCCTCGGTCGGCCCGTAGGTGTTCTGCACCACCGCGTCGGGACAGGCCGCGAACATCGCCTCGACCTGCGCGGGCCGCAGCGCCTCGCCGCACACCACTATGCGGCGCAGCGAGCCGAGCCGTCGCGCCGTCGCCTCGCGCGCGCGCATCATCAGGCTGATCACGCTGGGGACGAACACCGCCACGGTGATCCGCTCGCGCTCGATCAGCCGCGCCGGCATCAGGCGGTCGCCCTGCCCTGAGGCGGGATGCAGGCTCGCCCCGAAGCACAGCGCCCCGTAGATGTCCATCACGCTGAGATCGAACGCGATGTTGGGGAACTGCGACACCCGGTCGGCGGGCCCGAGCCCCACCGCCTCCCCCAGCCACGCGACGTAGTGGTTCAGCGCCGCGCGCCCGACCACCACGCCCTTCGGCGTGCCAGTCGAGCCGGAGGTGAAGATCGTGTACGCCTGCTCGTGCCGCCGCCCGCTGCCCTCGAACGGCGCGAGCGGCGCCAGCCGCTCCGGGTCGATGCACGCGGCGCCCTCGACCGCCAGCGCCGCCGTCATCTCCGGGTGGCCCACGATGAAGTCCGGCCGCAGCAGCTCCGCCACCCGCCTCAGCTTGGCCGCGGGGGCGGCGACGTTGAGCGGCGTGTAGTGCCCGCCCGCCAGCCCCGCCGCCAGCATCGCCGCATACGCGTCCGCCCCCTGCGGCAGCGCCACCAGCACGCACGGCGCCGCCACCCGCGCGAACTGCGCGGCCAGCAGCCGCACGCGCCGCTCCAGCCCGCCGTAGCTCAGCGTCGCCCCGGGCGTGACCACGGCGGGGTGCATCGGCTGCGTCCGCGCCATCAGCAGGAAACGGTCCACCACGTCCGCATGGTCCGGGGCGCACGCGCCGGCTGCGGCGGACACTCCTGCGTCGAGCCGGAATCCGGTGTTGGTGATGGCGTTCATCGTCGCTCGCTCCGGGACAGGGCCGGCCTTCGTAGGATGGAACGTCTCAATAATTAGTTACCGTAACAGCGACCCTAGGTTTTGACCTGTCAGGAAGCAAGGCTGGGCTCTCCCTCCGCTGGCCATTCCAATGGTCCAGGCGGGCCATCGGAACCTTTGCCAGCTCCGCCTTTGCTTCAAGGCGGGGAGTCGCCCCTGAACCGGCCTTGCTTAAGTGAAGCAGGTCCAGGGGCGGCTCGCCCCTGGCGGAGTTTGAGGCGGAGCCTCAACCTTGCCTGCCTTGCCGGTCATCTCAAAGGGCCGCTGGTACTATCCAGGCCTTGATCCGTCGCTGCGGATACGTTTCGGCATTGACGGCAAGTCTTGCCGTCCGGGCCGCGGCGGCGCAATCCCTGCGGACACGCGCCGCGGCACCTCGGCTCCACGCCTGCCGCCCTGCAGCGAAGCAGCCTGGCGGGATCGGGGTGGAACCGGACAGGAACGGCCCGATCTGCGCCCAGGGCCGCAGGCGTGAGCGACGCGGGACGGCGAATGCGGAGAGTGCGTGACAATGACGGCGGCCCCGACCCTGCATAGCCCGGCACCGCCGCAGCACGCGCCCGCCCTGCCCCGCCCGACCACCCCGGGCCCCGTCCCGCCTCGCCCGCCCCAGGGCGCGCGCTTCCTCGCCGGCTCGATCACCCGCCATGTCGCGGTGATGTCGGCCACCGGCGCGGTGGGCCTGATCGCCGTGTTCGTGGTCGACCTGCTCAACCTGTTCTACATCTCGCTGCTCGGCGATCCCGGGCTCACCGCCGCCGTGGGCTTCACCGGCGCGGTCGGCTACTTCCAGATCTCGGTCGCCATCGGCATGACCATCGGCCTCGGCGCCGTGGTCTCGCGCCGCATCGGCGCGGGCGCGCACGGCGAGGCCCGCCGCATCGCCAGCGCCTCGCTCGTGGTGATGGCCGCCGCCATGCTCGCCCTCGGCCTCGCCACCGTCGTCGCCCTCGGCCCGATCCTCGACGGCCTCGGCGCGCACGGCGAGGCGCACCGCCAGGCCTGGCGCTACCTCGCCATCGCCGGCCCGTTCCTGCCGCTGGTCGTGCTCGGCATGGCCTGCTCCGCCCTGCTGCGCTCCGTGGGCGACGCGCGGCGCTCCATGACCATCGCGCTCGCCGGCGCCGCGGTCGCCGCCATCCTCGACCCGGTGCTGATCTTCGCCCTGCATCTCGGCCTGGCGGGAGCGGCGGTCAGCGCCGTGGTCTCGCGCGCCACCGTGGCCGCGCTCGGCCTGCGCGCCGTGCGCCGCCACGGCCTGCTGCAGCGCCCGGACTGGCCCAGCGTCGCCGCCGACGCCCGCCTGGTCGCGCGCGTCGCCACGCCCGCGATGCTGACCAACCTCGCGACCCCGGTGGGCAGCGCCTACACCACGCACGCCATGGCCGGCTTCGGCCTCGCCGCGGTCGCCGGGCAGGCCACTGTGGACCGCATCACCCCGGTCGCCTTCGGCTTCGTGTTCGCGCTCACCGGCGCGGTCGGCCCGATCCTGTCGCAGAACCTCGGCGCCGGCCAGCTCGCCCGCGTCCGCCAGACCCTGCGCAGCTCGCTCGCCCTGGTGGCCGCCTGCGTGCTCGCGGTCTGGGGGCTGCTGGTGCTGCTGCAGGGCCCGCTGGTCGCCCTGTTCTCCGCCACCGGCGCGCAGGCGGAGCTGATCCGCCTGTTCTGCCGCTGGACCGCGCCGGGCTTCGTGTTCGTGGGCGCGCTGTTCGTGGCCAACGCCGCGTTCAACAACCTGGGCAGGCCGATCCTGGCGACGGCGTTCAACTGGGGCCGCGCCACGCTCGGCACCATCCCGTTCGTGACGTTCGGCCTGCGCTACGGCCCGGCCGGCGTGCTGCTCGGGCAGGCGGCCGGCGGCGTGGTGTTCGGCCTGTTGGCGCTGGCCGCCGCGTTCGCCGTCGCCGGCCGCCTGCGCATGCCGGCCTTGGCTCCGGGCAACTCGCCTGTTGTGCCGGGCGACACCGTGGAGGCCGCGCTGGTGGAGCTGGCGCAGCCCGTGGGCGGCAAGTAGGCAGGCAAGGTTGAGGCTCTGCCTCAAACTCCGCCAAAGGCAGGCCTTTGGAATCCACTACTTAAGTCAAGCGGGTCCAGGGACGGCTCGCCCCTGACAGGTTTGGGCGTAGCTGCCAAAGGTTCCGACGATCCGCTTGGATCGTTGGAATGGCAGCGGAGGGAGAGCCCAGCC
>CAXSES010000267.1:0-4703 GCA_964236225.1 uncultured Acetobacteraceae bacterium | reverse complement strand
GCGTCGCGGCGATCGCGATGTGCGCGAACCGTCACGCCACCCTGCCGGGCAAGGAGCGGCAGGGACCCAGGCCCGTCCATCGTCATCCGGGAGGAGGGAGCCAGGTGCTATCCAGGGCCAGGCAACACGCTGTCTGTCCAGCCCCTGAGCCGGTAGGCCACCAGGCCGATCCACTCGTGGGCCGCCCAGTCCAGCACCGCCAGCTTGCGTCCAGACGATTGCGCGTAGGCGGCGACACGATCGCGCGACTGGTAGCCGACCGGCCACGGCAGAACGGTCCAGCCCACGCGGCGGAACACGCCGACGGCGCGTGGCATATGACTGGCCGATGTCACCAGCACCCAGCGCTCGCCCGGCCGCGGCGCGACCAGCGCCGCGGCGTTGACCGCGTTCTCCCACGTCGTGCGTGACGCGCTCTCGAACAGCACGCGCTCCTGCGGCAGGCCGAGCTGTTCGAGCAGGATGCGCGCGTACTCCGCCTCGTTCGACACGCCCTGCTCGATGTCGCCGGAGCCGCCGGTGAAGACCAGCCTGGCCAGGGGATAGCGGCGGGCCAGCTCCACGAACGTCGTCATCCGGTTGGCGGCCGAGTTCAGCGTGGGCGTGTCGCGGTCGCGGCTGGTCAGGTCGTCGATGGCGCCGCCCAGCACCACGATGCCGTCCACCCGTTCCGGATACGCCGTGACTGCGGGGAAGCGGTCCTCCAGCGGGCGGATCGCCCAGGCATCGACGGGCAACGCGAGGCACGTCGCCTGCGCCGCGACCGCGACCACCAGCAGAGCTTGGCCTGCCGGCCACCGGCACAGCAGCAGGCCGAGCAGCGCCCCCTCCATCATCAGGGCCGTCGGCAGCAGCAGAATGGTCAGCACCTTGCCGATGACGAACATCGCGCCTCGTTCCCCAGCAAGCGTTCATGCCAACCGCTTTTGCGCGTGACCGGCCAGGCAAGCGACGCCAGCGAGCGGGATTGCTGACCCGAAAGCAAGGCCGGGCTCCGTCCAGACCCGCCCCTGCTTCAAGGCGGGGGCGAGCCGCCCCTGGACCCGGCGCAACTCAAGCAAGGGATTCCAAAGGCGAGCCTTCGGTGGGGTCCCCGCTTCAGGGCATGGGGGCAGCGCCCTGGCCTTGCTTTGCTGGCGTCAGAACAAGGCCACTGGTGTCAGGCTCCGCCCGGCGCGGCTGCATGCTCCATCCCGTCATTCTCCAGGAACTCCCGCAGCAGCCGGTTCACGGTTTGCGGTGCATCCTGCTGCACCCAGTGCGACACCCCGGGCAGCCGCTTCAGCGTCAGATCCCGCACGTATCGCCCGGTGTCCTCCAGGCAGATCAGGTCCAGCGCCACGTCCGCCTCTCCCCACACCAGCAGCGTCGGCACCTCGATCACGCGGGTCATGTCGGGCATGCGCGCGCTGCGCAGCCGGGCGGCGCGGTACCAGCTCAGCATCGCCCGCGCGGCGCCGGCCTCGGCGATCTGGCCGGTGTAGGTCGCCATCACCTCCGGGGGCAGCGCGAGGCCGGCGAACATCCGGCGCAGCGCGGCGCCGCCGTTGGCCGCCAGCAGCCTCTCCGGCAGCCCGGGTATCTGGAAGAACGCGATGTACCAGGACTTGCGCGCCTGCCGCCATCGGCCCAGGGCCGCGCGGAAGCACAAAGGGTGCGGCACGTTCATGATGACCAGCCGCTCCAGCGGGCGCAGCCGCCCCGCCGCGAAGTGCCAGGCGACCATCGCCCCCCAGTCATGCCCGACCAGCACCACGCTGCGCGCGCCCGACGCGTCGATCAGGGCCGCCACGTCGTCCAGCAGCTCCGGCATCGCGTAGTCGGCCACGCGCCCCGGACGGCTGCTCCGGCCGTAGCCGCGCTGGTTGACCGCCCACACCCGGTAGCCCATGGCCGCCAGCACCGGCGCCTGATGACGCCAGGACACCGCATGCTCCGGGAAGCCGTGCAGGCAGAGCGCCAGCCGGTCGCCCGCGCCCTCCTCCAGCACCTCGAACCGCAGGCCGTTGGCCTTGACGAACAGGGTTCGCATCCCGGTACCACCTTCGAGAATCCTGAGCTTCGCCGTCGGGCAAGACCTGGCGGCTTCAAGCAAGGTCGGGGCCCTGCCTCAAACTCCGCCAGGGCTCGCCCCTGGCGGGTCTGGGCGTAGCCTGCCGAAGGTTCCGACGGCCCTCTTGGGCCGTTGGAATGGCAGGCGGAGGGAGAGCCCAGCCTTGCCTGCTTCCCTCTACCCCTTTCCCCCGGCAAGGCTCTCCGGCATCCCGGCCAGCAGCGCCGCCGCCGTCGAGGGAACGCGCAAGGCGTCGATGCGCTCGCTCGCCCAATCCAGGCAGAGCAGCGCCTCGTCGAGGTAGCAGTCGTACTTGTCGCGGACCTTGTGCTCGACCAGCCGCGCCAGCGTCGCCGCCTCGGGCGCCGGCCCGGCCGCGAGCGCCGCCAGCGCCGCACGCAGCGCCATCCCGGCCGCGGCAGGCACCGCCAGCGCGAGGCCCAGGTCGGTGGCCGCGAGGCCGCGACCGACCAGGGCCAGCCGCAGCGCGGTCTGCACCCGTGCCCCGGCCCAGGCGAACAGCAGCATCTGGTCCTCGTGGCGGCAGCAGCTCGCCGCGGCGAGGCCGAGCCCGCGGTAGGTCGCCCGCGCCTCGTCGAGGAAGCCCGCCGCCTGCGCGTCGAGATAGGCCGGACGGTCCTGCCCCTCGTAGATGCGACGCATCTCGCGGACCACCTGCTCGTGGGGCGCGGCGACGTCGCCACCGAACAGCGGCGGCCTGCCGCCGAAGGCGCGCGTGACCAGGACCTCCCTGCGGGCGCCATCGACCACCAGCACGCGCCAGCGCCGCCCGCCCAGGATCAGCAATTGCCCCGGCACCAGCGGGTTCTGCACCGGCACGGTGCCCAGCGCGCGTCCGCGGTCGGTGACGACCCTGAACTCCTCCGCGGTCATGAACACCGCGTAGAAGTCGCGGCCGGCGATCACCCGCTCGCCCTCCGGGCCGGGCAGCAGGGTGCCGTCCGGCGCCTGCTCGATCAGCCCGACCTCCGGCTGTCCCATGCGGCGGAGCACGTCGAGGTAGAGCGGCAGCGTGATGTCCGGGAACACCCTGCTCGCGCCCAGCCGCTCCCAGCCCTGCCGCACGCTCAGCCCGCCATGCTGCGCGATCAGCGCCAGCACCTGGTGGACCAGCGTGGAGAGGTGCAGGCGTCCCGGCACCGACGGCTCGTTCCAGCGGCGCAGCATCAGGTCGAGCATCGCGCAGGCCTGCACCGTGTCCACGCGCAGCCGGTCCATCGCGTGGGTCGAGGCCACGATCTCCGCCTCGCGCACATAGACCCGCATCACCGCCGGCTGCCCGCGCCGCCGCCCCGAGCGCCCAAGCCGCTGGCGCAGGCCCGAGACGCTTCGCCCCGGGCCGAGCTGCGCCACGGCCTCGATGTGGCCGACGTCGATGCCAAGCTCCAGCGTCGTGGTGCAGACGATGGAGGCCGGGCGGGTCGGGTCGCGCATCCGGCGCTCCGCCTCCTCGCGGATGTCGCGCGACAGGCTGCCGTGATGCGCCAGGAACTCCTCCGCCATCCCCAGCGCCGCGCCCCTCTCCGCAAGCTCGGCGGTGATCGTCTCGACCCGGCCCCGCGACCCTGCGAACACCAGGCTGCGCCGGCCGCGCAGGGTGTCGAACAGGTGGCGCGCGATGGCGGTCTCCGCGACCTCGCCCGGATCGACCTTCTCGTCGTCCGGCTCCTCGCCTGCCGCTGCGGCCACGCGCAACGGCTTTGCCGGCTCCGGGTACCCGCGCAGTTGCAGCCGCAGCTCGCCCCCGCCCTCCGTGGACTGCTCGATCGTGACGCGGTCGGGGTCGGCGGGCCGGAGGAAGGCGCCCGCGACCCGCATGTCCGCGAGCGTCGCCGACAGCCCGACCCGCGCCACGCGCCGGCCCGCCGCGACCTCCAGTCGGTTCAGCACGGACTGGAGCTGGCGGCCGCGCGGCTGGTCGAGAAAGGCGTGCAGCTCGTCGACCACCACGTACGACAGGGCGGAGAACAGTCGCGCCGCCTCGCCGCCGCGGCGGCACAGGATCGCCTCCAGAGATTCCGGCGTGGTCAGCAGGATGCCGCCCGGCCGCTGCCGCGCCCGCGCCTTGACGCTGGCCGCGACGTCGCCGTGCCACTTCACGACGGGGATGCCCAGCTCCTCGCACAGGCCCTCGATGCGGCCGAACTGGTCGTTGATCAGCGCCCGCAGCGGACTGACGTAGATCGCGTCGAAGCTGCCGCCCGGCGCGCGGTCCTCGGCGGCCAGCCGCGAGACGATGGGCAGGAACGCCGCCTCTGTCTTGCCGCTGGCGGTTGCCGCGGCGATCACCAGGTCGCGCCCGTCCTCCAGCAGCACCGGGATGGCGCGCTCCTGGATGTCGCGCAGCTCCTCCCACTCCTGGCGCCAGACCCAGCGACGCACGCCTTCGTGCAGACGGCCGAACGACGACGACACGGCGGGCGGCTGCGACGCCGTCATGGGGCGGTGCCTGGGTGAAGCAAGCAAGGCTGGGCTCTCCCTCCGCCTGCCCTTCCAACGACCCAAGCAGGTCGTTGGAACCTTTGGCAGGCTACGCTCAGACCCGCCAGGAACGAGCCGCCCCTGGACCCGGCCTTACTTAAGTATTGGATTCCAAAGGCGAGCCTTTGGCGGGGTCCCCGCTTCAAGG
>CAXSES010000266.1:0-4749 GCA_964236225.1 uncultured Acetobacteraceae bacterium | reverse complement strand
TGGATTCCAAAGGCGAGCCTTTGGCGGGGTCCAGGGGCAGAGCCCCTGGCCTTGCCTGCCTGACAGGCCCTCACCAAGGGCCGCCGGTGCAATGGACTCCAAGGGCCTGCCTCCGGCGGAGCACGAGGCTCGTGCCTGAAGGCGCGGCCTCGACCCTGCCGGTTTGCGCGGCCTCCTGCGAGCGGCGACACTGGGCCGGCAACACCGACCTTCGCGAGGCGTCATGACCCTGAGCCCTCTTGTCCCCACTCCCGACCAGGCGCCCTACACCTCGGTGGTCGGCCTGCTCGCGACCTTCCCCGACGGCTCGCAGCTCCAGTTCTCCGGCGCGCTGATCGCGCCCGACGAGGTGCTGACCGCGGCGCACGGCGTCTGGCAGCAGGGGATCGGCGCCGCGATCTCGGTGGTCGCCGTGACCGAGGGCCTGCCCGAGTGCGACAGCTTCGCCGGCGACGAGGACGTGTTCCAGAGCGGCGTCTACGCCGAGGACTTCCACTACAACGCCGTGGACAACTCCAACGACATGCTCACCCCGGGCGCGACGCAGGACGACTACGCCCTGGTGCATTTCGGCACCCCCCTGGTGGGCGCCGCCGCGTTCCGGCTCGACCCCACGGCGCTGCCCTACACGGCGGCGGCCAGCATCGCGGGCTTCCCCGACGGCGGCCCGGAGGTGTCGGCGAGCGGCACGGTCTCGCCTGTCGCGGGCCTGGCCGCGCTCACCGGCGACGTGGCGCTCGACGACGGCAGCAGCGGCGGCCCGATCTGGGTCGCGGGGGCGGGCGGGGCGCCCACCATCGTGGGCACCGTGTCCACCGGCGGCCACGCGGCCGAGGTCACGCCCGCCAGCGTCGCGCGGATCACCGGCTGGGAGGCGATGGACGCCTCCACCGTGGTCAACGACATGGCCACCTCCGCGAGCGGCGGCCGGCTGCTGACCCTGACCGGCAGCCAGGGGGTGCTGACCAGCTTCGGCCGCGACACCATCCAGGCCGATGCCGGGATCGGCGTGGTGTACGCCGCCGGCGCGTCGGCCTCCGTGCTCGGCGGCAGCGGCGGCCTGGTGGTGGTGGGCGGCGCCGGCTCGGACACGGTGCGGCCGGGCACCGGGTCCAGCACGCTTTACGGCGGCAGCGGCGGCGGCGTCTTCGACGCGGGATACGGCGGCGGCTCCGACGTGGTGGGCGGCAGCGGCGCCGCCACTCTGGTGGGCGGCGGCGCCGGCGACGTGCTGTTCTGCTCGGCCGTGGCGCCCACCGCGGCCGCGGCGGGGGCGGGCGCGGAGGTGATCGTCGCCGGCGGCGGGCCGGACATGATGGCCGGCGGGTCGGGCAGCACCGTGGTGTTCGCCGGCGCCGGGGCGGACACCGTGGCGGCCTTCGAGGCGCTCGGCGGGACCCTTCTGGTGGTGGGCTACCGGGCCGGGCTGGACACCCTGGAGCTGAACACCGCGTCGGGCGGGCCGATCAGCACCGTGACCGGCAGCTACGGCAGCAGCCTCACGTTCCAGAACGGGGCCAGGGTGGTGCTCTACGGCGTGGAGACGCCGCCGGCGCCGCTGGTGTCGTGACGGGGATGCGCGCCAGGCGGGCGCGACAGCCACGGGCCGGGAGCGCGGACGCGGCCTGGGCGGTTCGAGGTCCGGGGCCGTCGCGGCGGCGCGTGCCGGGGCAGGGATGAGGGCGATGGGTTCTGAGGCACCGGCCTGCCAGGGCAAGCAAGGCCAGGGCTCTGCCCTGGACCCGCCAGGGGCGAGCCGCCCCTGGACCGGCATGATTTAGGGAAGGCGGGCCCGTGCTTCCCGCGCGTTGGCCGGCGCGCGAACCGGATCGGGCGCGGCGGCGTTGAGGCCCGGCACCAGGGAGGCTGCGCGCAGATGAGCCAGACGCCGAACCAGTACGCCATGCAGGACCCGACGACGCAGTACCCGCGTCCGAAGTTCGAGGACCAGCCGCAATCCGCGCCCGGGCTGGCGCGCGACATGGTGCCCAGGCCCGATCACGGCGAGACCAGCTACCGAGGCTTCGGCCGCCTCGCCGGCCGCCGCGCGCTGATCACCGGCGCGGACAGCGGCATCGGCCGCGCCGTGGCGATCGCGTTCGCGCGCGAGGGCGCCGACGTGGCGCTGAGCTACCTTGCCGAGGAGGAGGCCGACGCGCAGGAGGTGGTCGCGCTGGTCGGGCAGGCAGGACGCAAGGCCGTGGCGCTGCCGGGCGACATCACCGAGGAGTCGGTCTGCGCCATGCTGGTCGAGCGCACGCGCGCTGAGCTGGGCGGCCTCGACATCCTGGTCAACGTCGCCGGCAAGCAGACCGCGGTGCAGGCGATCGCCGACCTGACGACGGAGCAGTTCGAGACGACGTTCCGCACCAACGTCACCGCGATGTTCTGGCTGTGCAAGGCCGCGCTGCCGCACATGCCGCCAGGTGCGACGATCATCAACACCACCTCGATCCAGGGCTACCAGCCGGCGCCGTTCCTGCTCGACTACGCCTCGACCAAGGGCGCCATCACCACCTTCACCCACGCGCTCGCCAAGCAGGTCGCGGAGCGGGGCATCCGGGTCAACGCGGTGGCGCCCGGCCCGGTCTGGACCCCGCTTCAGCCCAGCGGCGGACAGCCGGAGGAGAAGATCCCCGACCTCGGCTCCGCGGTGCCCATGAAGCGGCCGGGGCAGCCGGCGGAGCTGGCCTCGGTCTACGTGCTGCTGGCGTCCCAGGAATCGAGCTACGTCACCGGCGAGATCTACGGCGTGACCGGCGGCAACCACCTGCCATGAGGCGGGCCGCGGGGCGCACGGGCGGCGACCGCCTGCCATGACCGAGACCGCGGGGCGCACGGACGGCGCCCTGCCGCTCGCGCAATACGCGGCGCTCGGCGACGGGCGCAGCGTGGCGTTCGTGGGCGCGGACGGCTCGATCGACTGGTGGTGCGTGCCGAACCTGGACAGCGAGCCGCTGTTCGACCGCCTGCTCGACGCAGAGGCGGGCGGCCGGTTCTCGGTCACGCCCGAGGCGGCCTTCACCGTGGAGCGCCGCTACCGTCCCGACAGCAACGTCCTGGAGCAGGTGTTCGAGACCGCGGGCGGCCGCGCGCGCGTGACCTCCTCGCTGAACAGCGGCATCTCCGGGCGCCTGCCGTGGAGCGAGCTGGCGCTGCGCGTCGAGGGGCTGGAGGGCGGCGTGGCGTTCGCCGTCGTGCTGCGGCCGGGGCGGCGTCTGGACCAGGCCAGCCCGTGGCGCGAGCCGAGCCCGCACGGCGACGTGCTGCACATGGACGGCGTGGTCGCGGCGTTCCGCGCCGACGACAGCGTCATCCGCCTGGTCGAGGATGATCGCGGGATCGAGGCGCGGCTCGTCACCGCGCCCGGCTCGCGCGCGACGCTGGCGCTGCTGGCCTCGTCGGACGAGCCGCTGATCCTGCCGCCGCTGCCGGAGATCGACGCGCGCATCGACCGCTCGGACCGGTCGTGGCGGGAGTGGAGCGCCAACCTCAAGGTGGACGGCCTGTACGCCGCAGAGGTCAGGCGCAGCGCGCTGGCGCTCAAGCTGCTGCTGTTCTCGCCCACCGGGGCGATCGCGGCGGCGGCCACGACGTCGCTGCCCGAGCGCATCGGCGGCGACAAGAATTACGACTACCGCTACGCCTGGGTGCGCGACGTCGCCTACACCATCAAGGCGTTCCTGCGCGTCGGCGCCACGGAGGAGGCGCGCGCGGCGTTCTCCTGGCTGACGGCGACCGTGCGCCGCCACGGGCCGCGGCTGCGCACGATGTATCGCCTCGACGGCGCGCTGGCCCCGGAGGAGGAGGAGCTGGACCTGCCCGGCTACCGCGACAGCCGCCCGGTGCGCCGCGGCAACCGGGCGCGCGACCAGAACCAGCTCGGCGTGTTCGGCGACCTGATGGAGACGGCGGCGATGTTCGTCGAGCGCGGCCATGTGCTCGACCTGGTGACGCGCCGCCTGCTCACCGAGGTCGCCGACCGCTGCGCCGACCTGTGGCACAGCCGCGACTCCGGCATCTGGGAGCTGGTGAAGCCGGAGCACTACACCATGACCAAGATCGGCTGCTGGACCGCGCTTGACCGCGCCTGCACGCTCGCGGGGCAGGGGCAGATCGACGCCAGCCACGTCGAGCGCTGGCGGCGCGAGCGCGACCGCATCCGCGACTGGGTGGACGCGCATTGCTGGTCGGAGGCGAAGCAGTCCTACACCACGCACCCCGGCACCGACGCTCTGGACGCCTCGCTGCTGCTGGCGGTGTGCTTCGGCTTCGAGCGCCGCGACAGGCTCGCGCTGACCCGCGACGCGGTGCGGCGCGAGCTGTGCCGCGGCCCGCTGGTCTATCGCACCACCGGCATGGACGAGGAGGAGGGCACGTTCACCGCCTGCGGCTTCTGGATGGTGGAGGCGTTGGCGCTGCTCGGCGACAGGGCGGCGGCGGTGCGGCAGATGGACGGCATGCTGGAGCGTTGCGCCGGCGCGCTGGGGCTGATGACGGAGCAGGTCGACGCCGGGGACGGGCGGATGCTCGGCAACATCCCGCAGGCGCTCAGCCACCTCGCCCTGATCCACGCGGCGGCGGCGATCAACAAGATCCCCGCGGCCTGAGCCGGGCGCCCGGCCAGGCAGGGCTGAGGCCTCCCAGGCACCAACCCCCAAGCCTCGCCGAAGGCAGGCCCTTGCTTGAGGAAGGCCGGTCCAGGGGGGCTCCCCCTGGCGGGGTCCAGGGGCAGAGCCCCTGGCCTTG